>CAYNPR010000026.1:0-2105 GCA_964399115.1 uncultured bacterium
TCATCATGGCTTTTCTGGCATTATTTTCAATCTTGAAATCATTTGGTATTGGCGATAAAGTTGTATTGGGTGCTTTTCCAACTACGATCTGAAGATTTGGTATGATGGTTTTGAGAATGCTTACCGATTTAAGGAAAATCGGCCAATGTTGCTTTATTTCCTGTTGCCGACTGCCTGGCAACAATACGAGAATTGGATATTTGTCGTTTAAATTATGTCTGTGGTGATATTCTTTGGATGATTCACCAATATGATCTCGTTCCACAAATGGGTGGCCTATGTAATGTGTCGGAAGCCCCTGAGATTCGTACCAAGTTTGCTCAAATGGAAAAATGGAAAGAGATTGGTCTAGAAATATTTTCATACTTTCTATCCGTTTTTTTCTCCATGCCCAGGCCTGAGGCAAGATAAAATAGGTGATTGGAATACCCAACCTATGGATATTTTTCGCTAGACGTAAATTAAAACCGGGATAATCAATAAGAATCACGCGATCAGGTTTTAAACGGGAAATAGCTTCAATTGTTTCTCTCATTATTTTGATCAATCTTGGCAAGTGTCGTACTACCTCGACAAATCCCATTATGGCAAGATCATTCGTATGTCTAAGAATTCGCATGCCGGATTCTTTCATTAAATCTCCACCATGACCCACGAATGATGAGTCTGGTTCTATATTTTGAATCGCAGATATGAGTTTCCCTCCATGAATATCGCCAGAGGGTTCGCCTGCAACGACGAAATATTTTTTGGCCCCTTGGTTCATTGGTTTAAATTAATCTTATAGATTAAGAAAACGCTCCGAAATAGTCACGGGCAATAATTGAACATAAAATTAGGACGATATTTTGTAAAGTTCTCTTTTCGGTTTTCAAGGTTTTTATTATTGGTGTTGGGCTACGGTTATCTGAACTTTTCCAAGGTGAGAGTCTAGGAAATAATCGAGGGACATTATTTTTATAATTGTAATAATCTTCTCCAAAAAGATTGACCAATGTTTCCTCTTCTAGGGAAATAATCATTCCATACTGAAAAGTAAAAAATATGAAGACAAAAAGAACCATTTTCCATACATATGTCCCTCCTGTAATAATAGTCACTCCGGAAAATATAATCATATTTCCAAAATAAAGCGGATTGCGAGTTAAGGCATAAGGACCCGATGTACAGAGAGACGGTGCGCCCACTTTGGTTGTTCGAGTAATGCCGCCAGCATACCTGACTGCATAGATTCTGATGAGTTCACCCAAAAACAATAATCCACCTCCGAATAAGTATAACGGATACACGGGATTGCTATTATATAGGACAACAACAACAATGGGTATGGGAGTGAAACTTCTGTATTGAAATAAAAAATTTCGTAGATCCATTAATGTATATCCTGAATAATCATATCATGGATTTCAATAGCAACTTTCAATGCATCCCGACCGGCATTCCCGGAAACGACAGGTTGTTCTTTGCCTTGGATTGATTTGATGAAATTTTCAAGTTCCATCTTCAGAGCATCTCCATTTGTCACTGACGGTTTTTCGTAAGCAATAAATCTTTCTGTTCCATCATATTCAAAAGGCACAGTCATAAGGGCATCCGAGTCATCTTCAGGATGATTTATAACTTTATAAATTTCCGTCAAGCCTTGGAGTAGATCTATGGTGGCATACAGGTCGCGCTGAAAGACTTTCAGTTTTCTTACCATGTCTTTGGCTACACGGCTTGATAGAATACTGGCCACCGTTCCATTCTCAAATCGAAGCCGGGCATGAGCGATATCTACGGAAGTTGTCAAAATAGAAAGTCCGGTTGCACGGATGGTTTTTACCGGTGAATCAACCAACGATAAAAGAATGTCTATATCATGGATCATCAAGTCCAGAACCACTGGAACGTCCGTTCCGCGTGTTCTATAAGGAGCCAATCGTTGAATCTCAATGAATTTAGGTTTTACACGATAAGGTTTTAGTGCCAAAAGCGCTGGATTAAGTCGTTCAATATGCCCGACTTGCACTAAAACACCATGTTGTTCCGCAAGAGCCAATATATGATCCGCTTCATCAAGTGTTTGTGTGATGGGTTTTTCGATGAATATGTGTTTTCCGGCC
>CAYNPR010000026.1:2205-12972 GCA_964399115.1 uncultured bacterium
ACACCTACTTTTAATGAATCACTTTCCATGGATAACCTGTAAATTACGGAATCAAAATTGGAGATTGCATGGTAGAAAAAAATCTGAATGCAAATAGCGAAAAATCTTGCATTTATGAGGAACAACCGGCAATTTTTGGTGTAATTCGAGGTATTTTAGGAATTTCAACATGGCTAACGACTTAAAGTCCGGGATTGGCTATCTAATTCCGGCAGCCGGTTTCATCGGCTTCGTTACTTCTCTTGTATTGGAGATGTATTTGCTGAGTATTATCCTTGCCGTTGCCAGTATACTTGCATGGTTCCTGTATATGCTGGTCATGGAATCTGGGATGCCATCACTGATGGGCAACATGATCCTATTGTTTGGCATACTGCTTTCCGTCGGTATTTTTATGGGATTTGGTGTAAAACCCAATATGTGGGGTGGCATCGAATTTCAAACTGAGGGATCCATTTTTGCACTTGTCATCCTTTTCTTTTCCGTGCTGATGGGATTATCTTATAGAAATCTATCTCATGGGCAGGCAACCTCCACCATCGGCAGTGGCTTGTCTGGTTCCGATAGAGATTTAGTTTTGGATGCTATAAAGCAGGGACAAGAAGAATCAGATTCATCCACACAACCAAAAGTAATCGTTGTGAAGCAGGAACTAGAACAACAAAAAAAAGAAGAAAAAGAAGAAAAGCAGGATGATCCGTACAATATGATGAATAATCCTTATTTTGCATATCCGCCGGAATACTATTATGATTATTATGATGAAGATGAAGATGAAGATGAAGATCAAGATGAAGACGAGGATTGGGAAGCTGAAGATGAAGATTAATTAACAAGTCTCATCCAAATATTTTATTAAAAGGGCAGTTTTCTGCCCTTTTAATTTTGTGAATCGTTATTTATATGTTAAATCTGAAGAAAATACAATCCCCTTCTTGTACAATGTATTGTTTGCCCTCCTGCCTGATCAATCCTTTCTCCGCCAGTGCTTTTTCAGAACCAAATTGCATCATATCATCAAAACGAAACACATCAGCCTTAATAAACCCTCGTTCAAAGTCAGTATGGATTTCACCGGCAGCTTTCTTTGCAGTTGTTCCTATCGGGATGGTCCACGCTCGGACCTCTTTGTCGCCAACGGTAAAAAATGAATGTAGATCTAGTAATTTAAATCCTGCACGAGTTACTTTATGCAGGCCGGGTACCTGAAGTTTGTACTCAGTCAAAAACAGCTCTTTTTCGACTTCAGGCAAAACAGCAATTTCTTGCTCAATTTCAGCACATATGCGTATGGCTGAATTCCCTTCCTTTTCAGCGAATTCGAATAAGGATCGAACATGTTGATTTCGTTCTTCTTTCATGATTTCACTTTCATCTACATTTACAATATAAAGAATCGGTTTGCTGGTCAATAGGTTTAGTGAATGCACTATTTTCTTTCCAGTTTCGTCCGTATCCAGAGTTCGAGCACGATGACCGTCATTGCAGTGTTGGAGCAACCGCTTTAAAAGGTCTAGCTCTTTTTTTTCGGATTTTCCACCTGATTTCGAAGCTTTCTCGGCTTTATATAAACGTCTCTCCAATGTGTCCAGGTCTGCCAATAGTAATTCTGTTTCGATGGTTTCCGCATCACGGACTGGATCAACGGATCCATCCACATGAGTGATGTTGTCATTTTCGAAGCACCTGACAACATGTATGATAGCTGCTGTTTGACGAATTTGTCCCAAGAACTGGTTTCCAAGTCCCTCTCCCTTGCTTGCGCCCTGTACGAGTCCGGCAATGTCAATGAATTCAACAGCGGTAGGTACAATTTTTTCTGGGTGATATATTTTTGCCAGTTTATTTAATCGTAAATCCGGTAACTCCACCATCCCAACATGAGGTTCAACAGTGCAAAAGGGATAATTTTCAGCTGGAACGCGTGATTCAGTTAACGCATTAAACAGGGTGGACTTCCCCACATTGGGAAGCCCGACAATTCCACATTGAAGTGCCATAATTATTTAAAGAATAATTATAATTTTAAAAGCTATCTAGTGCGGGGTCACCGCCAAAATCATAAATAAGGTTATTGAATAATCCGACTTGAAGGTTTTTTGCAAAATAGATCACGCGATCTTCGACACTAAGTTCGCCATCGCCCCAAACTATATAAGAGGGTTTTGTAATGAGTCTTTTTATGTCCAGTTTGTAGGTGATTTTTTTGTGGTATGGTCGAACTTGTCCTTTAAATTTTAAATTTCCAACTCCAAGAGCCCGTCCGCGACCATTGCCGCCGGCCCATGAGAGAAAAAAACCGAATAATTGCCACATTCCGTCCAAGCCGAGACATCCAGGCATAACAGGATCTTTTTTAAAATGACAATGGAAAAACCAATTTTTTTCGTTGATGTCCATTTCAGCGATGATTTCACCTTTTTGGTATTTACCGCCATTATCGTTTATTTCTAGGATTCGATCTATCATCAGCATAGGCGGTTTGGGCAGTTTCCCGTTTTCCATGCCGAAAATTTCACCATCCGCACATTGCAATAATTCGTTTCCGGTATAACTGTTTTTATGTTTCATATTTCCCGTATAATTTTTTCTGAATAATGGGCTGAGAGTACAACAGTTTTATGATATAAAGAACTTACTTTTCGCGTTCCCTTGTTCTAAAATAATCGGGTATATTGTAGACTGATACTAGGAGAATATATGTCTGATTACGTGATTATACTTGGAGCGTCCACTGGACATGGAGGCGCTACAGCAAAACGCCTTGCGCAAGATGGATTCGGCATTATTGGTTTTCATTTTGATCGTGGAGAAGCAAAGAAAGAAGCTCAAAAAACAATTGAGGAAGTAAAAAAACTTAATGGAGACAAAGCCCATTATTGGAATGTAAATGCGGCCTCCGTAGAAACCATGGATAAGTTCATTCCGGAAATAAAAAAAATTACTGGAGGCCAATCGGTCAGACTGTTGCTTCACTCCATCGCTTTTGGTACCACTACAAATTTTTTTGGTGATAAGCCAGTAACGCAGCGCCAAATGGATATGACGATTCATGTCATGGGGAATTCGTTGTTGTATTGGACACAAAAACTTTACGATGCTGGTTTATTAGGTCGGGGTTCCCGTATAATGGGCCTTACCAGCGAAGGCAATTATGTGGCCATGGAAGGATATGGCCCCGTCAGTGTCGCAAAACTTGCTATGGAAGGCATCATTCGCCAGATTGGATGGGAATTAGGCCAATATGGTATTACAGCAAATTCTGTTCAGGCGGGTGTGACGCCCACCCGTGCCTTAACCAAGATTACGGAGAACTGGGAAAGTTGGGTTGAAAATACAAAAAAACGAAATCCCATGCGTCGGGCCACGAAACCGGAAGACGTGGCTGGCACCATATCCATGTTATTAAAGCCAGATGCGGATTTTATCAATTGCTCAATCATTTACTGTGATGGAGGCGAATCCCGTTCCGGTTCTTTTTAACCTGCCTCAACGCAATACGATAGAAAGTTATGAATGGTGGATTATAGCAGGAACTTTCATATTGTGAACTAATTCTATTGGAACTGATCCAACTTTTCCAACGATTTGATTTTCCGTTAATCCTTAATTTGATGAAAGGAATCACTATGCTGGGCAATCATTTTGTTTATCCGGCCCACATCTTTGCCTTAGCATTTTTCATAGACCGAAAAGAATTGATTTTCCTTATTGTTCTAATATTGGTTTAGTGGGGGATTAATGAATTACTGAAGCTCGAATTTGCAATATCACGACCTACCGGATGAGCTACATCTTGTTTCTGTAATCGGGTATGGATTTCCCAGCGGTCACGCACAAATATCAATGGTACACTGGGGATGGATTGGCCGTCGGTTCGGAATCTTGGTTCCTTGTGCGCTACTTATTATTTTAATTGGTATTTCAAGAATCTACTTAGGCGTACACTATCCCAATCAAGTCTTGGGAGGATGGGCTATCGGTTTTACGATTTTGATGGGATGGAGTTTTCTGGAAAATAAAAGAAAAAAAAGTTTTAAATCAGGACTTTTTATCCATCGCCAGTTTTTCTTCAATCAGGAGAACAAGATCATGGCTATCTTTATTCGGTTGAACTTCAAAACTTCTACGAGCTTCATTCAGCGCATATTCCCACCAACCTTTTTTTGTATAGGCAAGAGCCAACTTAAAATGTGCTTTTCCCAGGATTTGAAATTCGTCCCTTGTGAGTTGGCTCGGGTCACTTGAGTAAAGACGAGAAACTTCTCGATATTCCATAATGGCTTCATCAACCAGACCTTTTTGAAGATACCAGTTACCAAGATTCAAATGTCGGGATGGATCTTCCCGACATGCCCCCAAAAGGACCAGTAAACAAGTGAGAATGATCAGTCTGAATTGTCGAGATATAAAATCAATCATAATCGAATAGGAATTTTTGGTAAACGGTTACCGAAAATCAAGAAGAAAATCCTTCCAAATGAAATAAAGCATCTCCAGGTTTTTTTGGGTCTCGAACAAAAATCTTTAGAATAATAATTCCAATAAACTGGCTGATGCCTAAAACATAGAGCGCCGAAGGGTAGTCGCCGGATTTGATAAGCGCACCGATGCCTACAATGAAAATGAAGATGAAGGGAGCCAAAAAAGAATCAATCAGTGCCATATAGGTTTTGGCGTCCCGATTCTCTGCAAAGTCGTAAATCAAATTCATTGCCGAAGGCATAAAAGCTCCCTGTCCTGCGCCAATGGCAATGAATATAGCGTACACCCAAAACATATTCTGGGCGTAAATAGCTAGGATGACAGCCAAGAAATGAGCGATATAAGATACCATCATCCCGGACTTATGTCCCATCTGGTCTCCCATTTTCCCCACTAGATAACTGGTTGTTCCAGATGCCAACACATTCAAAATAGTAAAAATTCCTGCTTCGCTGATATCAAATTTGAATTCTGCCTGAGTATAAACCGCATACAATCCCATCCCCGGCAAATAGGCTGCAAAAAAAATTCTGGATAAAAGATATTTTTGGAAATTTCTATGCCCGACTATAATGGTTTTAGTTTCCGAAATAAAATCTTTCAGAGATCTATTGCGCAATCCCATTTCATTTGTTTTAACCCTGAATGGAAAAAACAATGCGGTCCCAATTGTGAGACTGATGAATAACACAAAATATCCCACCCCAAAATTTCTTGGGAACGGCAACTCGCTTGTTAAAAGAGCTTTTAGTGCAAACCCACCCACGAAACTTCCTATGCTGTTGAATGCAAATCCCAATCCAAAAAATTTTCCCCGTTCTTTTTCCAATGTTGATTGATTTAAAAATTCGGCCCAAATTGGAATAATGACGCCAATGGAAAGTCCATATAATAAAAAATAACCGTAATAAATTTTCCATGCAGTTTGGACATGCGTCGACTCTGACCATACGAACGTAAATCCCATAAGAAAGGAAGTTGCTAGGATTATGCCATGAACCAATATGACGGCTCGTTTGATATTTCGGATATTTCTTCCAAGGGCGGCGGTGAATAAAGTCGGCAATGCGATAAGAATGGCGAACAGTCCTGCAGTAGAAACTGCCACGCTTTCCGGCGCGCCTAATTCTCTGAGAAACAGCGGAACTATTGCGTAAATCGTGTGAAACGCGATTCCGAATCCCCAGCAAAATTCATGCATCAGATTGTATTTTAGATTGTGGTTATGGTCCCGGAGGGTGAATTCAGTCATTCGTATTTTCCTGGGCAAGAAGAATCATAGCTGCCAACAACATAACGGCTCCGAGGAATTGTGCCGGACTCAGCATCCGTCCGCGAACGATCCAATCCAAGAATACGGCGGACAAAGGCCAAGCAAGTTCGTACAAGGTTGTGTGGGATGCGGGCAGATGTTTCAGCCCGTAATAATAGATGAACAATGCCAGGGCGCCAGTTGACATCACAATTATGATCAGGTTGCGCCACTGTATTGAAGTGAGTGAAATTTGATTAACTCCTTTTGTTGTTGAAACAAGAATGATCATTGCCACCACTGCCGTTACGGATAACCGCAATGCCGTCACTGCCGTAAAAGGCAGCCGATTTAGGGCATGTTTTCCCAAGACCGTGGAACTCCCCCAGCTGAATGCCGCCAATGTTGCCAGAAGTGCAGCAATGATGGTCTTGTCGTCCCAATCGGAGATGGATGTGGTGCCAAATGTTACCAAGTAACCACCAATCATCGCAATGATGGCCAATCCCATGAATCTCTGGGATAATTTTTCTTTTAATATGATGGATGCAAGAGAAATGGCAAACAATGGTTGTAATTTTTGTAAAAGAACCACCACGGATAAATCAATATAATTCAGGTAACTAAGTGCCTTTGTGTAAAAAAATGTGCCCATAACACCACCGCCAATGGAGATCCATAAGATAGAGATCCAGCCACGCTGGCCTAAGGTTTTTATTTCCGGCCAAGCCTTGATGAGTAAAGGAAGGAATAGAAGTGCTCCCAGTGCGTGTTCCAGCGTCACTACCAAAAAAGATGAAACTGCATAGAGTTCTTGCCTTAAAAAACCATCAAAACTCCACAGCAACGCTGCAAGGATGACCGCAAACGGAGGAAGTATGTTTCGCATCCCCGAAATTATAATGGATAATGAATGAATGAATCTAAAATAAAAAGCCCCGTTACATTTTTTTAATAAACGGGGCTTTTTAGGGATGCGGCCTAAGCGTATCAGGAATCTTTTTTCATTTTTTTTATTTCCTCGCGAAGTTGTTCCAATTCATTCCGTAATTCATCCATTTATCCCAATTCAAATTTCCCCTTCCCGTTTCATAGCTTTCAAGGCTTCCATTTTGCTTAAGGAGCTTAGGTTGTCATCACATTCCTTTACAAACTGAACGACTCTCTTTGGATCAAGGTAAGAATATTGCATCAAGGCCCATCCGATGGCTTTTCGAATGAAGAACTCATTTTCGTTCATTCGTTTTTCGCAATATGAGAATAATCGCTTGGCATCGGTTTTTTCTTTAAAATTAAGCTGGTGCAGAATGGCTGTCCTGCGAATCCACATATTGGGATGGTCAATCCAATCATCCATTATATTGGCTGTTGCCGTATGATTGTATACCACCGTTCCCGCCATATGGCTTGCTATCACATCCACCGTGCCCCACCAGGACTTTGTGCAGATTAGTCCCTTAATGAATTCCAGGGAATTTGGTGTCCAGTATTATTTATACCGCTTTCCCAAGTCGCAAGCAACATATTGAAATTCACGCTTGTCCAATTCCCATAAAGCCTTCATGATATTTCTAATATCACTCAGGGATTTGACCGTAATCGTTTTCAACCACTCTTGGGTTATGATTCTCCTTTTCGGTGATTTAATACCAAAAAATGAAAACTGATTATTCATGTAGCGCGCCATATGGGCGGCATTGTCCGGATTGGAATTTTCTTTAAATAATTTAATAAGTAATTGGGTTTGGATTGTAGAATTCGACATTCAGTCGAAAAGGTCAGGCCTGTCCCCCAATACCGGTTGTCATACCGATGTTCATTCCCAGTGAACCGGCAGCCTGTTGCCACATTTGTTCGGGGTCGGCGTTAAAAATAAAATCAAGGGTTGTGGATTGCATCAACCAATCCCCGTTTTCAATTTCTCGCTCAAGTTGTCCCGAGGTCCAACCGGAATGTCCCAAGAATAATTTATATGCAGTCCCGGAATGGTTCTGAAGTTCATTTAATATGGTTTTTTGACTGGACATGGAAATATCATCGGATATTTGAACAGTTCCATCAGTTTGATATTCAGATGAATGAAGTATGATTCCCCGTTCGATCATAACCGGACCCCCAAAATAAATATCATCTATGAGCGAACTGATGGCTTCATCTCCGATGGAAAGATTTTTGAAACTTTCCTCCAATTCCAGTTTTTGAAATCGTTTGTTTATAATGATTCCCATGGCGCCCTCTTTGTTGTGTTCACAAATAAAAACGACCGATTTTAAAAAATATGGATCCGTCATATGGGGCATTGAGATAAGGATTTGGTTTTTGAGCGAACCCATATCGCAAAGTACCGATAAACGAACATTGTATCAAGATAATGCGTACGGGCGACAAATGTTTTATTAGGAAAAATGTAATTCGTCTTTGGGTGGGAATTATAAAAATCAGTAAATTCAAAGTTGCATAAAATCAACTTCAAAATAAGGGTGTTTTAATTCATGTCCAGAGCCACAAATAAAATCACAGTCAAAGGCGCCCGTCAACATAATCTTAAAAATATTGATGTTGAAATTCCACGGAATAAACTTATTGTCATTACCGGGCTATCAGGTTCAGGCAAATCATCTCTCGCATTCGATACAATATATGCGGAGGGGCAACGACGATACGTAGAATCCCTGTCCTCTTATGCGCGACAATTTTTAGGACTCATGGAAAAACCGGACATGGATACTATTGAAGGATTGTCCCCTGCCATATCCATTCAGCAGAAAGCCACGGCACGAAACCCACGATCTACCGTTGGGACGGTAACTGAAATCCATGATTATCTTCGACTGTTGTTTGCTCACATAGGAAAACCCCATTGTTGGAAGTGTGGGAACCCGATTCAAAGGCAGACTGTCCAACAAATAGTGGATACCGTGAGTAAATTAAAATCTGGAGCGAAAATACATATTTTGGCGCCACTCATCCGCGGTAGGAAAGGAGAGCATAAAGGGGTGTTGGATGAAGTACGGAAAGAGGGTTTCCTCCGTGTCCGAGTTGATGGGGAAGTGTTGACGGTAGATGATAAAATTATCCTGAACAAGAATAAAAAGCATACCATTGAAGTTGTGATAGATCGCTTGATATTGAAAAAGAAAATTCATGATCGTTTGACGGAATCCATAGAGCTGGCACTGAAAATCAGCGGTGGTTTGTTGATGGTGAATGAATTGCCGAATAAAGAGCATTTATTTTCTGAGCATTTTGCGTGTCCTAGTTGTGAAATTTCCATGGAAGAGTTGGCGCCAAGAATGTTTTCATTCAATTCGCCTTATGGAGCTTGTCCTAAATGTGATGGTATTGGTTCACATATGGAAGTGGATCCTGAATTGGTTGTCCCCGACAAATCCAAAAGTTTGATACAAGGGACGGTTGTCCCTTTGGGCGAACAGCCTCGTGGTAATTGGTATGGTGGCATTTTAAAGAGCCTATCCCAGCACCTGAATTTCAATTTTACGACTCCTTGGTTTCGGTTGGATCCGGACATCCGCCATGTATTGCTTTATGGAACGGGGAGTAAAAAATTTAAAATGAATTATAGTTCTAAACGATGGTCCGGAACTTATACCGGTGGTTGGGAGGGGGCGATCCCTAATTTGATGCGACGATACTCACAAACCAAGTCGTCAGGAATCCGAGAGTGGATCGAGCAATTCATGAGCATGCGTCCTTGTTCAGAATGTGATGGTGCCAGATTGAAAAAAGAAACCCTCGGCGTTAAAGTCAATGATAGAAATATAGGTGACGTCTCTTCTTTATCCATCAAGGATTTATATGAATTTTTTAAAAATTTGAAACTAACGAAAATAGAACTTGATATTGCAGATCAGATTCTGAAGGAGATTTGCAAGAGGCTTAGTTTCCTCGTTAATGTGGGATTAAATTACTTAACCTTGGATCGATCGGCTTCCACATTGTCAGGAGGTGAAGCACAACGGATTCGGCTAGCAACACAGATCGGATCCCAACTGATGGGTGTACTATATATTTTGGATGAACCTTCAATAGGGCTACACCCCCGAGACAACAATCGTTTGTTAAATACGTTGAAGGAACTCCGAGATATAGGAAATTCCATTTTAGTCGTGGAACACGATAAGGAGACGATTGAATCAGCTGATTATGTAATAGATTTGGGACCTGGTGCTGGAAAGTATGGTGGCGAAGTCATTTTTTCCGGTTCTCCAGGAATGCTCGTTAAATCCAATAAATCCCTAACCGGGAAATATATCTCAGGTAAGAAAAAAATAAATGTTCCACGGGTACGTAGAAACAGTCAAATGAATTTGCTTTCAGTGAAAGGAGCATGTGGAAACAATCTGAAGTCCATTGACGTGGATTTCCCATTGGGCCGGCTAATCACAGTAACGGGTGTGTCTGGGAGCGGAAAAAGCACCCTGGTCAATGAAACTCTTTATCCTGCCTTGGTTCAGAAATTGAACAAAGCCAGAGCTTATCCTTTAAAACATGATTCAATTGAGGGCGCCCAATTCATAGATAAAGTTGTAGACATTGATCAGAAACCCATTGGCAGGACACCAAGGTCAAACCCTGCGACCTACACAGGTGTTTTTACGCATGTACGAGATCTTTTTACCAAACTTCCGGAATCAAAGATTCGAGGATATAAACCTGGGAGATTTTCTTTTAACGTGAAAGGAGGCCGTTGCGAATCTTGTCAAGGCGACGGTATTATAAAAATTAAGATGAATTTTTTACCGGATGTCTACGTGACTTGTGAAATATGTGAAGGTTTGAGATACAATCGGGAAACTCTGGAAATAAAATACAGGGGAAAAACCATTGCAGATATTTTAGACATGCAAGTATCGGAAGCTTTGGAGTTTTTTAAGAACATTCCATCAATATACAAAAAACTCCAAACTTTGAATGACGTAGGCCTTGGTTATATTCATTTAGGGCAACAAGCGACTACACTCTCTGGCGGGGAGGCTCAACGGGTAAAATTGGCCACTGAATTATCTAAA
>CAYNPR010000027.1:0-12943 GCA_964399115.1 uncultured bacterium
TATTTTCCGCCTGTAATACCGGCAATCTCTTTTAAGGATTCTTCATCAATTTCATATCGAATTAATCCTCGTCCCGGTTGGTTTGTCCCTACTCCGATGGTATAAATCTTGATTTTATATTCAGCTGCCAACTCTGCTGCAGTTTTAGGATCGATTTGACCAGCATTGTTACTGCCGTCCGATAGTAAAATCATGACACGACTTTCAACATCGGTATTCCTTAATCGGTTAGTGGCGTTGGCTATCGCCATCCCAATTGCTGTTCGGTTTTTGTATTCTTCAGAAGCGACAGTAATTTCATTGACTAAATTTCTCAAAACGTCTTTATCAACTGTAAGGGGACATTGTATGAATGATTCACCTGCAAATACCAAAATTCCAATTCGATCTTGTTTTCTTCCGCTTATGAATTCACTTGCGGTTTTTTTTACCGCTTCCAGGCGATTTGGCGGAAAATCATCTGCGAGCATGCTCTCGCTAATGTCTAAAACCAAAAGCATATCTATCACGTTAACCTTGGTTTCCTGAAACTGATCCACGCGCCGTGGACGGGCCAAACCTATTATGAGAAGAACCAATACTGAAAAATATAGAAATTTCAATAGAAAATTTCTACGGATCCCGGCTTGATGGATCTCCTTTGAAATGAAGGATGAGGAGGAAATACGATATGTTGCTTCCTTTAAGTGTCCGGAAGAGTTATACCAACCAATAAGTAACGGTATCAAAAATAATAAGGTCAGATACCAGGGATGCTGAAATTCCATTGGATTAATAGTTTATTGGGCTTCTTGTCGAATCTGAAAACGACGGTAACCGTGATTTTGTTTCTGAATAAATAAAGTTAAATGTTAAACTCAGTGTTCTTTACTGAAATTATTCTTTTGATTCCTCCTTGTCATCCTCCGACGTTATTTCATCTTTAGCGTCCATAATCTCCTTCTTGCTGGTATCAACTGCATCTTTAAACTCGTTGATGCCTTTCCCAAGACCTCTAGCCAATTCCGGGAGTCGCTTTGCACCGAAAAGTAACAGAATCACCAGCAAAATAATTAAAAGTTCCGGTGTCCCAATATTAAAAAATGCAAATATGAAGTCTAATGGTTTCATGTTTCCCTCCAATTTTAACGAAAGTACCTCAGAATGTAGTAGGCTGTAGTCAGCCCTATGATACTGGTGAAATTCATACTCATAGCTAGGCCAAATTTTAACGTAATTATTTTTAAATCCAGAATAATTACTCCCGTTTCCTTTCCGACAAGTCCGCCTAGGTCAAAAGAAACGCTGGTTAGAAAAAAATCCTTCACAACACCCTCTGGAAGCAATAAACCAAGAAGATTACCAAGAACACCACCAATGACGGCACCAGTAAAAAGTCCTAAAACTATCAGAGCTATACTTCGTTTATCCATATGGAAAATCAGTTATCAACGAAAGTGGTGATTTCATGTCTGTCAGGTTTGATGAGCCAATGGATAATATTCCAGCCAATGTAAACCAATGCCATGGGTAAAAGTGCATACCCTTTCCAAATGGCCAAGGAAATGACTCCGGAGATCAATCCAATCAAAAGAATTGAGTTTGCCCGTCCAGATTTAAAGGAGAATAGTGGAAATTTTTCGAAGTGGATTGGGCTGATCATTAAAATTCCCAATGCTGCAACGAGCATGAGAGCAGTTCTTGGATCACCGTAATCACCATCGATCTGATGATTAAAAAATAAGTAAGAAAAAAGAGTGATGGTTGCGATGGTTGTCGTTAAACCAATCGTATAGGATTTGGGTTTTTCCGGCTCTTGTTCAATATTGAATTTTGCCAATCGAATTGTGCCAAACATAAGAGGAATAAAACTGATCACGCCCCCCAGGAGCGGTGGCAATCCTTCTACATAAAGGGAATAAACTAAAATAGATGGCACAACACAGAACGAAACCGTATCTGCCATGGAGTCGAACTCAACTCCGAAACGAGATGAGATACCAAGCATTCTGGCAATTTTTCCATCAAATACGTCGAACACGCCTGCAACAATAATAAAAATACCAGCTTTGATTGGATGACCGTTCAAGATCAAACCAATAGCCAAAAAACCGAGGAACATATTAACCAATGTCAAAATGTTAGGGATAAATTGTTTTTTTATATTTCTTTTCTTTTGTCGATGGCTTTTCATTGGTATGATCCTATAATGGTATGGTTTCCTTTTACTTTCTGGTTTAATTCAACATTTAAATTTACGGTTTTTGGGATAATCATATCCGTTCGGGATCCAAATCGAATAAATCCGAGACGATCGCCCATGTCCATTGATTTTCCAGATTCCGCGTAACACAAAATTCGACGTGCGATTAACCCAGCAATCTGTTTCACTATTATTGTTCCAGCATCCGAGGTTAAAACAATCTCTGTTCGTTCATTTTCATTTGAGGCCTTGTGGTCAAAAGCCGCCAAGAATTTACCGCTATGATATCTTACATCCGAGAAAGTTCCAGCAATAGGCATACGGTTTGCATGGACGTTAAACACATTTAAAAAAATAGATACTTGTCTCGCATCACCGACAATTGGATCATTCAATTCACTAATTTTTACTACTTTTCCATCTGCTGGAGATACAATGATGTTTTTTTCATCCGGTAGGTTCCGAATTGGATCCCTGAAAAAATTAATGCAAAATAGAATAACAGTTGTAAGAATAATTGAGATAATAAACGATCCGTTGGTCATCATTTCATATCCGACGGACAAAAAAGTCATTATAGTCAAGGGTTGAATGATAATTTTTCCTTCCGGAGCAATTCTCATTGATATGTATTACCCATATATTTTCCCAAGGTCATCTTTATCGTCTTATACCTTCCCTCCCTGAATATTTTCAACTTTAAATTATCTCCCGACCTGAGATCCTTTTCTAGTATAATGTTACGTATATCGCCTGGCTTGGTGACCTGTTCCCCTGAAACGGACATGATAACGTCGCCAGGAACCAATCCGGAACGGTCGGCAGCACTGTTTTTATTGATTTCAACAATTATCACTCCATCGGTAAAGGGAATGTTAAGGTATCTGGAAATGCTTCTCGTCAATGATTGTACAATCAAACCTGTAGAATACCCTCGATCCACCTGCCCCGTTAATTTAAGTTCTTCTGCTATGCGTTTGGCTGAATTGATGGGAATCGCAAACCCAATTCCAATGGAGCCTTGACCATAATCTGAACCTGTAAAAATAAACGTATTAATACCGATAACGTCCCCTAGGGCATTCACGAGCGGTCCGCCGGAATTACCCGGGTTAATTGCCGCATCCGTTTGAACCATGTCCTGGAATACCTTTCCGGATTTTTGGCGTCCAAAATCCATGTGAGTTGCACTGATGATACCCACACTTGCGGAAGGTTTGTTGCTCACAGAAAAAAGCTGGAATGGATTCCCGAGAGCAATAACCCACTCGCCGATTAATAGATCGTCAGAGTCACCCATGTTCGCAGATGGGAATCTGTCACCTTCCAGTTTTAATAATGCCAAATCAGACGTTTCATCAGAACCGATAACCTGAACATCGTATTCATCACCACCGGATAAGGTAACCGTGATACGGTTGGCATTCGCTATGACGTGGTGATTGGTTAAGACATAACCATCAGGGCTAATCACGACACCACTTCCGGAACTTTTCATTGGATATATATCTCTTGGGAAACCAAAACCGAAGAATGGATCAAAAGTTATGGACGACACATGTTGCTCAACATTGACGCTTGCAACGGCAGGGCCCACTTTTTCTATAGCACGGGTAATCGTGGTTACTCGGGAATTTGAAATTTCATTTTCCCCCCTTATGCAACAGATCAAAAGTAGCAAATAAATAGATAGTTTTCTTTTATTCATAATCTATTCGCTCCAAAATCAATCCATGAGCAGGCGCTTTAAATATTTTTACGTTCCTTCTCGGATTGTTTAACAGTGCTGAAAATCTTTCCTTGGTGAATTGCTTTCGCGATACCGCTACCATCGACCCAACGAGATAGCGTATCATATGATGCAAAAACCGATTTCCCGTAATGGAAAAAATTAACATTTTTCCATCGACATTCCATTCTGATTTATGGATCGTACAGTTCGTGTTTCCCAGATCTTTCCTGTACTTGCTGAAAGATAAGAAATCGTGCTCGCCAAGAAAAATAGAACCAATATCATTTAAACATTCAATATCCAATAAATCCAAATGCCATGCCTGATTCCGAAAAAGTATGGAATCTCCTTGATAAATCTGATAACGGTAATAACGACGAATTGCATCAAAGCGAGCTTGAAAATCATTACTGACCCGTTCCACCGTCATAATCCTGCAATCATCTGGAAGATTACCGTTTAGTGCATTATTTATCTCATTCTCACTTAGTCTGGTATTCAGATCAACGTGGGCAACCTGTTTCCATGCATGAACACCTGCATCCGTTCTGCCTGCTCCATAAATTGGTATGCGATCCTTTGAACCCGAGATTTTTCGAATTGCGGATTCCAAAATACCCTGAATCGTTTTTTCATTTTCCTGAAGTTGCCACCCACAATAAACCGACCCATCGTATTGGATCGTCAATTTATACCTAGGCAAACGTATGGACTCCCACAAGTATCCCACAGGTTATGGTGGTCCAAAAAATATCAGCAAAAGTCATGGGGATTACTGGATAAACACTTCTGGGTATGGCTGTGGCATACCCCCGCATTTCCATTACTTGCGTTAGGGTTTTTGACCTTTCAAGGTTCATGACGATAAAATCAGGAATAAAGCGAGCATCCTGGATGGTTCTTGTAATGAACGATTCAGACTCCCTAATTGCAAGAGCTTTCTTTGATCTTTCCACTCGTCTCCATTCCTCCTGGAGGCTCGGATAGAAACGGACAGTCATATCAAAAAACAATAGAAGATCTTCCACCATTCGCCATTTCAGGTTCATTTTGAACCAGACGCTCCTAAGGGCGATGATAATTTTATTTGAACGACATTGAATTGTGTAAAATGCCATTGCACTTACCAATACCATCATCCTGATCGTTGCAAACGCCACATCGGTAATAATGACAGAAATCGGACGGCTCGAAACTAAAAAAGAAATCCCCAAAAAGATTACACCGGTCATAGGGAAATATTTCCAAAAGGGTCGGGTGCTAGATTTCCATTCATTCCAGTTTTCTCTTTCCAGAACCATCAAACCAACGACTACCAATATGTGAATTATAATTAATTCTTCCGATTTTGATAAAAGAGTGGAAATCGAGAATCCGATGTATAATAAAAGTCTAATCAGCGGGTTCATGGATAATAAGTTTAGAAATTAAAATCTAATTGAAGTCGCATGTTGTAGTAACCATCAATTGAAATCACAGGCATGAATGAAATGGACTCAATTTTTTCCAGTCGATTTAAATAAAGTGCATCGATGGCGGACACAATATGATTCATGACAATACCGCCAATGACAAATTTCCCGGTTAATGCCAACAAATCGCTATTAATCCTCAGAGTTTCAAATTCATTTCGATTTTCGTCAGAATCCCAGTTCCAATTCCATTCTCCATTTAACGCGTAAAGATTTTCCGTTTCTCTAAACCGAAGGTGTTCGTCGTTGTATGCGTTAATGTCCGGGTAATTGCCTATGTCTACCCAATAGCTGTGATCTTTGCCTTGAGGATCAATTCCCGCATGGATCGCAGCAAAGGATTGATATTGCGTCTCTGCATGATTTGAAAACGTGTTTACGCCAACGTATCCAATCCATAGCATCGTCTCCGTCAACCTAAAGATTCGAGCTCTAACAACACTGTTTTTCGCAGATTCGCCCCATCCAGGAAAAATAGCGGATTTTACCATAGGATGCATATCGGGTATTCCAGCTGAAATAATACTGGAAAAGCACAATATCGTTAATATTTTTTTCTTAAGCATGATATAGGTCCTAGATAAACAAAAATTACGAAACACACCAAGGAAAACACATCCCCAAATCGACTGTAAACACTACCAGTATTACCACGGGAAATTGAGCTTTTGAAAACGGCTCGTTCACCCAAGGATTCTTTATGAACGGTTCTTCCATTGGCCAAAATGACTCCTGATATACCCGTATTGGCCGACCGAACTACCGGTACTCGATTTTCTATGGCACGCAATATGGCAACCTGATAATGCTGATAGGGTCCTGTCGTATTCCCCAGCCAGCCATCATTGGTCAGAATCATTAATATGTCTGCTCCTTTCTGTACAAATCGTCTACAGATTCCTGGGATGGATGATTCATAGCAAATCAGACTCGAAAAACGGATCGAGTCCCATTCATAGACAACAAATTCATTTCCGTGTGAAAAGTTCCCTTGACCAAAATTAAATTTTTTTAGCAGGGGAAATCTATTTGAAAACGGAATATATTCTGCAAATGGCACCAGGTGTATTTTTTCATACATCCGATATTTATTTTCAGGCAGCAACAACATTGTGCTGTTAAAATATTCTTTTTCTCCATCAAGTCCAATCCTTCGATCTACCGTGCCGGAAAGCACAGGAATTCCTGATGAGTCCACGCGGCTTTGAATCACATTGCGAATCTTTGTGTTTAATCTCAAATAAGCCGGTAATGCCGTTTCCGGAAATACAATCAAGTCTGGATTCAAATTCTGTGCTTCAGCATGGAGAGAATCCATAATGGCAATGGTTTCCTCTTTTTTAGAATGATCCCATTTTTCATTTGGATCAATATTGGGTTGCAAAACGGCAATGTCGAATACCGGATCAAAATTTTCATATGCCTTCATTCTACTTGAACCCATAACCATCAATCCAAGAAACATTAAAATCAAAATTCCAAATGTTCTTTTTGGGAGTTTATTTTGGATCAACATATAAAGTATAACATTAATGGATATAATCCATAATGCTATTATATAGGAACCTGCTAACTCTATTATTTGGAGAATAGAAAGGTAATCTGTTTGTGTCAAGGCCAAATTTCCCCAAGGGAAACCCATGGGGCCAAAACTACGGAACCATTCCATGGAGACTATCACAAACGGGAAAAGTATGTAAAGATTGGTACATTCTTTTAATCTTCCCATAACCCATCCAGCAATGGCCCAAAAAATAGAAAGGTATAAAACAGCGGCGATTAACGATAGTAGCACAACACCTACACTTGCCCCTGAATTAAAACCGATCCAGTAAAATGAAACCAGATTTAGGGTAATGCCGAATAAGTATCCTTGGCGAAGATTTTCTCTCGCTGAATGATTGATAAAAACATGAAAAATGGGTATAAACCCCACATACGCCAGAAAACCCAGATACCAAGGTTGATAGGCAAATCCCACCAATACTCCCGAACAAAGGGAGAGTTGCCAAGATGGCCGAGACAGGACTGCTCTCATTTTGTATGTCTATCTAAAAATTGCTGAAGCAAAATCGCCGCGGCTCTTTGGTCAATCATTCCCTTGTTGTGACCTGTTTTTATCTTCTGTTGGATCATGGATTTTTCCGCACTCACGGAAGAGAGGCGTTCATCTTCGAAACTTATGGGAATAGCCAAGGATGACAATAATTCGGCAAATTCACGAACTTTCGTCGTTTGTTTCGTTTCCTGTCCTTTCATCCCGATCGGCAATCCCACAACAATTGCTTCGATATCTTCTTCTGCAATTAAAATTTTAAGGGAATCCAATAGTTTATCATCACCTGTATTTATAATGAATTTAAAGGGCGATGCGATCATTCTCGAAGGATCGGACAGGGCCAATCCAATACGACAATCCCCGTAATCGAGCCCGAGGATTCTACCCATGGTTTTAAATGGGTTTTCTCAAGTGAGTTTTTAAAATCTTACCGGGTTTGAATCTTGTCTTTTTATGGGCTGGCACATAAATCTCTTCATTTGTTCTTGGGTTTCGAGCCCGAGGTTTCGCCTTTGTGGGCTTTGATTCAAATACACCGAAGTTTCGGATCTCTATCCTTGTATATGGATGATCATCCATCAGAAAATCTCGGATGATTGTAAAAAAATCATCTACAAGCTTCAAGGAAGATCGAACACTTATTTTTCTTCGTTTTGCAAGTTCGGTTGCTATTTCTTTTCTTGTGTATGTTTTAATATCCATTATCTACCTGTTCTTTCTACGTAATCTATATTTTTTAATTTTGTTATTCTTCGAATCATACGATTCAATTGACGATTGTTATTCACTTGAATGATGAAATGCGCCGTAGCGAGAGAGTCGATCACTTTAATGTCCACGCTGGAAATGTTAACCTTGTGCTGCGAAATACACTCGGAAATTTCTTTCAACCAACCCTTATGATCCTGCCCTCCGATCTGTAAACGTACATTGAAATTATCTTTTCGATTCACATTCCAGTCTACTGGAATCAACCGATCTGATTCATGGCTGAGCAGGGGGAGACTTTTACAAGCAGATCGGTGTACGGTCACGCCACGCCCACGTGTGACAAAACCAATCAGATCATCACCTGGAATCGGATTACAACATTTCCCGAAATTCACCATAATATTATCAATCCCGTCAATAATGATGCCTCTTGTTTTGGACCGTGCAAATTCAAAGAAACGACTGGAATCATCCTTGTCCGTTTTCTCCGATGAAATTTCTTCCTGTGGCTTGAGTTTTTCCAACATGTCACGAACCGTAATGGCTCCAGAGCCAATGGCCTTTAATAACGACTGTGAATCGGAATATCCAAATCGGCTAAAGCTGTCTCGGAATTCATTTTTCATATCCGATATTTTCAAGCGTCTGAGAGTCTTTTCAAGCAATTCCTCTCCTAATTTAATGCTCTCTTCCTCACGAAGTTTTTTTAAATATCGGTTAACTAAGTTTCGTGCTTTTGTGGTTACGATAAAATTTTGCCAACCATAACTTGGCTTTTGTTTCTTACCTGTTATGATTTCAACCATATCTCCATTCACCAATTTTGTATTTAGAGGCACTACCGAATGATTTACCTTCGCACCCATACAACGCATACCGATTTGTGTATGAACCTGGAATGCAAAATCAACCGGAGTTGAACCTACGGGCAATTGAATAAGGTCGCCAGCAGGTGTGAAAACGAAGATTTCTTCATTGTATAAATCAATTTTTAGTAGATTCATGAATTCTTTCGGATCTGCGGATTCGTCCTGAAGAATATCCAGCAATTCACGTAGCCATTTTACGTTTTTATCAATTTCCGATGATTTTCCTTCCTTGTAAACCCAATGAGCCGCCACACCGATTTCAGCCGTATCTTCCATCTCCTCTGTTCGAATTTGGATTTCAACCAGCTGTCCTTTGAGCCCTACTACCGTCGTATGGACCGACTGATAGCCATTTGACTTCGGTGTAGCGATTAAATCCTTAAACCGCGCTTGGATTGGATTATAAAGACTATGCACAATCCCCAAGGTCAAATAGCATTGTTCCACTTTTTCTACAATAATGCGAATTGCATATAAATCATATATCTCATCGAACGTCTTGTTTCGGACCATCATTTTACTATAAATGGATGAATAAGATTTTGGCCGGCCAAAAATCTTTGGAACAATGTCATAGTTTTTCAATTCCTCTTCAACGGGTACAATAATTTTCTGAATAAATTTATTCCGTTGCTTATTGGTTGCTTTAATTTTGGAATCTATTTCTTTGTATCCCGCAGGATTTAAGACCTTTAACACTAAATCTTCCAGTTGAGTTTTTACGTGAGACATTCCTAAGCGATGAGCTAACGGAACATATACGTCTCGCGTTTCCACGGCAATGCGGTGTTGCTTGATTTGAGACATGTATTTGATCGTCTGCATATTATGAAGACGGTCGGCAAACTTAACGATAATCACCCGCAGGTCTTTTGCAACGGATAATAGCATTTTCATGAAATTTCCCGCTTGTTTCTCCTTTCGGGATGAAAATCTGATGCCGCCTATTTTAGTCACTCCATCCACTAAATTGGCCAGATCCTCCCCAAATTCCTGACTGATACTATCCAAGGTGACGTTCGTATCTTCAACCGTATCGTGAAGAAGCCCAGCCATGACGGTTGTTAGATCCATCCTCCATGATGCTAACGTCTGAGCAACTTCAAGACAATGAGTGAAATAAGGTTTGCCTGAACGCCGTTTTTGTCCCTCATGAAAACGGTTTCCATATTCATAGGCTCTCCAGAGAATATCTTGTATATGCTCCTTTTCCTGATCCGTATTTTTAGTGACCATATTGACCAAATTTAGGAATGGTTTTGGGTAGTCTCCGAATAATTGTGGCGCAAGTTTTGAAAGTGGGTTATCCATTAAAATGGAGTTTCAGCCTGAGACAAGTTTTCAAATCGAGCATATTTACTAATGAATGATGCTTGAATACTGCCAGTAGGACCATTTCTTTGTTTGGCTACAATTATTTCCGCCTTTCCTTCATCTTCGTCTTCTCGACTGTAAACCCAAGGCCTATATAGAAAAATAACAACGTCTGCATCTTGTTCAATGGCGCCGCTTTCCCGAAGATCCGATAACAAAGGCTGTTTGTTGGTTCGTTGTTCAACTGCTCTCGACAACTGGGAAAGAGCAATTACGGGAATGCTCAATTCTTTTGCGAGTGCTTTCAATGATCTTGAAATGACTGAAATTTCTTGTTGGCGGCTCTCCACACCCCTGGGGCCCTGCATCAATTGAAGATAATCCACAACGATCATTCCAATATCTTTTTCTGCCTTCAACCGACGGGCTTTGGCTCTGAGTTCCAAAACGGTTAGAGCCGGTGAATCGTCCAAATAGATTGGTGCTTCCGCAAGGGAGCCCACTGAAACACTCAGATTCTTCCAATGAGTTTTTGGCAGGGTACCCGTTCGAACAAAATGACTATCCACGCGAGCTTCTGCACACAATAAACGCATGGCAAGCTGATGATTTGACATTTCAAGACTAAACATGCCAGTGCCAGTATTGGCTTCAACGGCTGCGTTTCGGACAATCGTCAATGCTAAAGCTGTCTTGCCCATTGCTGGACGACCCGCCACAACAATCAATTCCCCTTCCTGAAATCCAGATGTGATATCATCCAAATCCAACAGGCCTGAAGGCACGCCAATGACCGAACCTTGTTGTGCATGGATTGCTTCAATTTTTTCGAAAGTGTCAACCAAGATAGGATCGATATGCTCAAATCCGGTCTTGAGCCTTTTTTGGGTAATATTGAAGATGGAACTCTCAACATGATCTAAAATATCCCCTACCTCTTGGCTATCGTCATAGGCTTCTTTTGCAATGTCGTGGGATAGGATTATCAGGCGCCGGAGCAGTGCTTTCTCCAAAACAATTTTTGCGTAGCGTTCTACGTGAGCCGCGGTAGGAACTGCTTCAACCAGGCCTGTGACGTAATAAGCTCCACCTACCGATTCCAGGTTCTTATTTTTTTTAAGGACATCGATCACAGATACAGTGTCGACAGGTTCCCCTTTTTCAAAAAGCTGGAGCATGGTCGAGTAAATCTTCCCGTTGCCATCCTTATAAAAATGCACTGGCTCCAAATATGGAATCGTCTTACTCACGGCTTCCTTCGATGAAAGCATGGATCCCAGCACGGCTGTTTCTGCCTCATCGGAATGAGGTTGCACATTCAACGTCTCGTTACTATTCGTTGCCATATTATGATGTGTTGTTGATAAAATCACGAATCCATTGAAAATCTTCCCATGCAGTCGTTTTTAATCCCGGATTTCTCAATAAGGCTGCCGGGTGATAGGTCACCATCAAAGGAACACCTGCGTAATCATGAGTCTTCCCCCGCATGGATTTCAAAGGAATATCTTTTTTTAATAAAGTTTTTCCAGCAACTCGACCTAAGGCCACTATCAATTTGGGTTGAATTAGACGAATTTGTTCCTTTAATATGGATTCACATTTTTCAACTTCTGACGGTAAAGGATCACGATTATTGGGTGGACGGCATTTTAAAACGTTGGTGATGTATACGCCCTTTTCACGCTGACAGTCAATGGCTGTTAGAATTTTATCCAACAATTTTCCTGCGCGGCCCACAAAAGGTTCCCCTTCAAGATCCTCTTGTGCCCCAGGCGCTTCTCCTACCAGTAAAAGATTCGCATTTGCGTCACCAACTCCGAAAACAAATTTGGTTCTTGTCTCTCCGAGTGGGCATGCCTGGCATTCACGGACAGAATCGTGAAATGTATTAAGATCCAGTTCTGAACATGATGGATTCCCACTATCCGTTTTATTCCTTGTCAGGGACGGTTTCACCGAAAGATATAACTCATCCCCATACAACATCTGTTGTTGCTTGAGATATTGATAAATTGCTGCTTTCTTGGACATTTACTCTATATTGTCTGGTTTTCTCCAAGTCACGTCACCTTCAAGAAATTTACCGATGGCGGACGTCGTCACTTTTTCTTTTTCTTCATAGGTCTCGGGTGTGGGTTCTTCCACTTCCTCAAACATACCATACTCCTCACTTTCAACGTCTTGGATGGCTTTATCCAGAATGCGATCTGCCAATTCAAGACGTGCCTGGCCAAACATGACGGCTACGGCTTCATACATGTTTTCTACTTTTTCTTCCACTTCTCTAAATGGAATTGTTTTGATAGCCATACTCTACTCCTTATTTTAAATCATTTACGGTTTGAATTAATTCCTTTGACGCAATTTCAAGATTATCGTTTACCATAACAAAATCAAAACGATTCTTATATTCTATTTCTTGCTGAAATCTCTTTAAGCGAATTTCGATTCGTATTTCCGAGTCTGTTCCCCGCTGTCTTAAACGGTTGCGTAAATGGTCTATGCTTGGTGGTAAAATAAAAATTGTAAAGGCATGTTTGGGATATAATTTTTTCAGGGACATAGATCCTTTTACATCCAATTCCAGCAGAAGGGTGGCTT
>CAYNPR010000028.1:0-12875 GCA_964399115.1 uncultured bacterium
GATTACGTAGATATGCTTCGGCATGAGCCATCCCGGTGCCCATGGCAAAACCCTGTCCTAGCGGGCCGGTCGTACATTCCACACCGGGGATTTCTACTTCTGGATGTCCAGGGGTTTGACTGTGCAACTGACGAAAACTTTTTATATCATCCATATCGAGCCAACCTATAAACAGCAGAAGAGAATATTGCAACATGGACATATGGCCGCCGGACAACACAAACCGATCACGATTGAACCATTCCGGGCTGGTTGGATAAAAATTCAAAAAATCACGATAAAGTATGTAGGCAAAATCTGCACAGGACATGGGACCACCTGGATGTCCACTGTTGGCCTTCCGTGTGGCATCCATGACCAATCCCTTGATTACAGAAATGGAAAAATTATCCTGCTCCTCAGGAATCCAACTTGAAAAATTTTCTAAATCTTTGTAGTTACTCATTTGTTGAAATGTGATAAAATTCTTTAATGGTTTTGATGGGATCATTGGCCTTAAACACTTCTGACCCAGCCACCAATACATCTGCCCCAGCATCTAAAACTTCTTTCGCATTATGGAGCTTTACGCCACCATCTACTTCAATTAAAACACGGTCTAAAGAATTTGTATTTAAGTAGTCTTTGATGGCTGTAATTCGTTCATTGGATCCCGGAAGATATCCCTGCCCGCCAAATCCAGGTTCTACACTCATGACCAAAGCCACATCCACCTTATCCAATAATGGAAATAAATCATCTAATGGCGTTTTAGGTTTGATGGAGATTCCTACTTTACACCCAAAAGATTGAATTAAATCAATGATGCCATCGGGGTCATCGGTGGCTTCAATGTGAAACGTAATATTATCTGCACCAGCCTTTGCGAAGGGTTCCACCAATTTTTCAGGGTCAATTACCATCATGTGGACATCAATAAATTTATCAGTTTTTGATCGGAGCGAATTTACAACCGGTGGACCGATGGTAAGGTTGGGGACAAATTGATTATCCATCACATCCACATGGATCCAATGAGCGCCTCCGTCTGCACATTGTTTTAGGGCTGTTTTCATATCTACAAAATCAGCAGATAATATGGACGGGGCTAATCTGAATTTCTGGGGCATATGAAAGGCCTGAACTTATAAAAAAGAAATTGTATAAGAATTAGGAGTTTGGATTTGGAATAAGAATTAGGAATGAGGGTAGATGAATTCTGCAATTTCATTCAAATCATCATGGAGGCTTTTACTTACGGGGCATGTGTGAGCTGCACGCTCCAATCTTTTCTTGTCCTTTTTATCAATGGGTTTTGAAAAATGGATCTTGATTCGAATTTCGCCAATTCGTCTCGGATCAGCCGACATAACCTTTTCCACTTCTGCTGTTGTTCCCTCAATGTCAATCCCATCTCGCCGAGCTACGATACCCATGATCGTAATCATGCATGACGCCAAAGCTGTTGCGACTAAATCTGTCGGAGAAAATGCTTCCCCTTTGCCTCCATTGTCAACCGGCGCATCGGTAATGATGGTACTGCCCGATTGAAAATGGGTGGCTTCTGTTCTTAAATCGCCTTTGTAAACAACTGTTGAAATCATCCTGTCACCTCTCTAAAAACTCGTTTGAAATTGTTTCCTAATATTTTTTTCACATCCCGTTCCGAAAATCCCCGCACCAACAGTCTTTCGGTTAATTTTGGGAGTTTGTCCATGGTCTCAATCCCTTTTGGCATGATTTCCACACCGTCCCAATCAGCACCGACGCCGACATGATTTACGCCGATCAAGTTTGCAATGTATTCCATGTGATCAATAACATCCTCTACATCCGGAGAAATTTCAGCCAAATGAGGTGTCAGGAATTCATTTTCCTTATACCAATATTGATCTGAATCGGGATCATACAGATTGGCTAAGGAATCCAAGGCAGGTTTGAATTTTTCCTTCACCATGTCATATTTCTTTGAATAAGTAGAATCAATATAACCAGGATAAAAATTTACAAAAACAACACCACCGTTTTCTTTGATGGCAAATAGTTGGTCATCTTTCAAATTCCTGAAATGAGGACAGAGATCATAAGCTGAAGAGTGAGATGCAATAATGGGTTTCTTTGTGGTTTCAATGATATTCCAAAATGTCTGCTCACCAGCATGGGACACATCCACCATAACACCTAATTCATTACAGCGTCGAATCACATCTTTTCCAAAATCGGTTAATCCAATGAAATTAAGTGAATCACCTTTCTCCGATTCATCTTTTGCAGAGGTTGCCCACTCATTGGAATTATTCCACGTCACTCCCAAATAGCGCATTCCTCGATGATACAATGCATCCAATTTTGACATATCATGTTCGATGGCATGACCACCTTCTACACCGATCATGCATGATAAAATTTCTTTTTGTTCATTGTAAACCAAATCCTGATAGTCTTTTGGAATCGCCCAATCGTCAGGCACACGAGAACAGAGAAACTCAAGTTGAGAAATCATATCATTGGCACGATCGTAATATTCTCCATCCTTGAATTCGAATGGTGAAACCCAAATTGAAAAAACTTGGCAATCCATTCCACCGGATTTGAATTTGGGTAAATCGGAATGGCTTTCAGGAAGGTCTGTTAAAATATCACGGCCGATCATGGATCGCAACAATACATCGTTGTGGGTATCTGCTACAAAGGCATTTTCATGAAACTTGGACAAATCTTTCTCACATCCAAAAAACAGACAGATAAAAATAATTATGTTTATTTCCTTCAAATTAACCGATCTCATTATTCAATGATTTTACTGACATTTTTCAGGAAATTGGTCCATGATATATTCTGCTAATGCCGTAATGGTGAGGCTGGGATTAACACCAAGGTTTGAAGGCACAATTGAACCATCTACCACAAAAAGATTATCATATCCAAAAAGGTGTCCACTATAATCAGTCACACCTTTTTCCGGACTGTCCGCCATGATGCATCCTCCCAGGATATGTGCAGTTGTGGATGTATTCAATAATATTTCCGGTATGCTGGCAACCGGATCTCCATTTACTTTTTCAGCCATTCGTTTCGTATACTCATTGGCAACCGGTATATAGGCAGGCACTTTTTGTTTCGTATTACAATTTGAGTTCATGGATCTTTTGCCAAAGCGCCACCAGCGACGTTTATAATCAAAGCGCATATAATTGCTAAAGGTTTGCATCACCAAGAGATATGTTGATTTTTCAGCGACACCAAAAGGGTTCAGACTGCGCAGGAAAATGATGGGATGAAGAATTATATTCCAGAGCCATAACAATGGGCGGGGGATAAAATCATGTTTATCCACCAATATGGTTGCAAGAAGTGCCATAGCTCCTTGCCCTTTACCATATCGACAAGCTTCAATATGAGTATTTTTATCAGGATAAATCCCGGATGTAATTGCTATCCCTTTTGAATAATCCACATCCTTCCCTTTTGCAATAACACCCTGTATTGCTTCACTGTTTGTACGTACAAAATTTCCTAATTGATCGGAAATACGAGATAAAAAACCATTTACTTTACATTGGTGTAATAATTTCACAGATCCCATGACACCGCCAGAAAAAATAACACCATCAGCCTGAAATACTATTTTCTTTTTAAAAAATCCAATTATGTTTTTTGTAGTTACCTCATATCCATTTTGCTCAATTGGTTTTACATCCAGAACCCTGGTCTCCGGTATCACTTCCAGCCCAAGTTGTTCTGCAAGGTAAAGATAATTCAGATCCAATGTATTTTTTGCTCCATGCCGACATCCAACCATACAACCACCGCAAAGAATGCACCCCGTTCTCTCTGGCCCCTTTCCATTAAAATAAGGATCAGATACCGTCTTACCAGGCTCTCCAAAATAAATACCTACATCATTCAAATGAAAAGTATTCCCTACACCGGCATCTTCCGCACATTCTTTAAGCAATTTATCGCCATGAGAGATTACCTTGCTTTGTGTTACTCCAAGCATTTTGCTTGCCTTCTTGTAAAACGGTAACAGTTTTTCTTTCCAGTTTGAGCTACCCCAGGCCGGATCATCAAATGCTTCATCCGAAGGCACCAGCAGATTATTGGCATAAACCAGGCTGCCACCTCCAACCCCGGCGCCATGAAGTATAAATACATCCTTTAATAATGTTAGCGCCTGAATCCCATAATAACCAATTTTAGGGAACCAAAAATATTTCTTGAAGTTCCAGTTCGTTTTCGGAAAATCCTTGGCACGGTATCGTTTACCCTGTTCGATGATGGCCACTTTGTACCCTTTTTCTGAAAGGCGCAGGGCAGATACCGATCCTCCAAATCCTGAACCAATAATAATATAATCGTACTTTTTCAACCGATCTAGATCATAATTATTTACAAATAATTCCCTTCAGGCACCTATACGTCCACCATCCACGGCTAAATCATGTCCATTAATATAACTGGCAGCATCCGATGCCAAAAAAGCTACACCACGGGCGATCTCTTCCGGTTTTCCCAACCTACGAAGGGATGAATTATTCGACCACATTTCATAAATATCATCTGGGGAAACATCCTGTGCTTCGGCCTTGCTTTCAGCCAGTTCTTGGAGCCTTGCAGTGGCAGTGTACCCAGGCAAAATATTATTTACAGTAATACCATGGCTCCCCAACTCATGCGCCAGAGTTTTTGCCCACTGTGCCACGCTACCTCGAATAGTATTGGAGACACCCAGACCAGGAATCACCTGCCGTACCGATGTGGAAATAATATTAATGATCCGACCAGTGCCCAATTCCATCATCCCAGGAACAACGGCCTTGACCATAATATGATTACAAATCAGAAGACGCTCAAAGGCTTTTCGGAACTCATCATCTTCAGCATCAATGAGTTGTCCGCCATGAGGGCCGCCGGAATTATTTACTAAAATATGACCCTGATAATTTGCTTGTTCAAAATAAGTATGAATTCTCTGTTTTAATTCATCGGGGTAATTGAAATCTGCAGAAATAAATGAATGTTTTTGTCCATGTTCGTGGGATAATTCCGATATCGTAATACTCAGTTTATCTTTATTGCGTGCAACCAGCGTAATCTCTGCACCGCGCTTCGCCATCAGGATTGCAGATGCTTTACCAATCCCATCGGTGCTACCGCAAACAATGGCTTTTTTACCTGCTAATGACAGATTCATGATTTAATCCCACTCAAACCCGGAAACACTATCTGTTTTCGTACTGATTTCAATAATATTGTAATCCTGCATTTCAGAAATAAAATAATACAGGAATTTGGTGTTTTCACGATCATCAAGCCAAGTTGAATCCGGAAGTCCAATCGTTTCAATTACATCTGATTCTGGCGGACGTTCTCTCAAGAATTCCCAAATGTCATACCCCGTCATATAGCCCTTGGAAAAAAGTGTTTGCTGGATTAATTCAGGGTGGGATTGCTTTGTTGGAGGAGACACAACCAGTTTAGTTGGTGTTGGTACAGCACATGAAAAAAGAAATAATCCAATCAATATTAGGCGGATGTCCATCATCTGAAAATACCGAGAAAGAAATTGGTCAATCAACAGACAAATCTCATTATTATACTATTTTTTGACCCTTTTTAGTAATAGATCGCAGGATTAATGTGGTGAATTACAATTTGTATTAAAAAAAGAAAACAATTTCAGATGGATTCCTGTCTTTTCTACGAATGGAAAAAGTTTTACCTTCCGGATTCGATTAAAACTAAAAAAATTAAATGTCAAAAAATATTGATAAAGATCGGTTCTATTATTATCCCGAATTTTTGGGAAGTCCCGAGGGAAGGGCACTCCGAATATTGTCCGAATATTATGGCCCTCTCCAACATTTGCAGCGAAATAGAATTGCTGATACTATCGTCTTTTTTGGATCAGCACGAATCAAATCCAAGGACGATGCTCAAGAAGCTCTGGACAGTGCACCAAAAAACACGGGCAAACAAGCGTTAAAAAAACTAAAAAATGATTTAAAAATGAGTCGCTATTACGAAGATGCCAGAGCTCTTGCCGGGAAATTCACGAAATGGAGCAAAAGTTTAAAGGGGACCAAACGAAGATTCATTATTTGTTCTGGTGGTGGACCGGGAATTATGGAAGCATCCAATCGCGGAGCAAGCGAAGCGGGTGGAGTCAATGTAGGTCTCACCATTTCTCTACCTCATGAATCCTCAGGCAATAAATGGATTTCTGATGATCTAGATTTGAAATTTCATTACTTTTTTATGCGTAAATTTTGGTTCCTCTATCAGGCTAAAGCATTGATTGTATGGCCGGGAGGTTTCGGAACGCTGGACGAACTAATGGAGCTTCTGACACTCATTCAGACAAAAAAAATCAGAAAAAGACTTCCAATTGTCTTATACGGAAAAGAATTTTGGCAAAAAGTCATCAGTTGGAATTACTTGATGGAAATTGGCGTAATATCCGCTGAAGATTTGGAGTTGTTTCATATTTCCGATGATATAGGCGACACTTACAAATACGTGACGAATTTCATTGAAAAACAACAATTAAAAGGACCTAATTTTTAATGAAAAGGCTTCTTCCCTTACTTGCTTTGTCAATTTTTATTTTTGCGCAAACTGAACCAGTTAAGGATCTTCACATCAACCACCCTCGTGTCTGGGCACTCACCCATGCAATGATCCATCCAGAACCTGGAGAGTTCATTAAAGATGGAACAATCATAATACGGGATGGACGTATTGAAAAAATTGGTCGTTATATCCAAGTTCCTAAAGATGCATATGAAATTGATCTTCAAGGCGCACAGGTATATGCTGGGTTTATTGATGGTTGGCTGGAAGTCAAAAAGGATGAAGCTCAAAATAGTCCCGATGATCACTGGAATCAAAAGGTCCGTCCTGAATACAGAGCGAAGAATGATCTAAAAGTAAAAGAAAAAGATCTTAAGGCATTGAGATCCATAGGTATCACCGTTGCTCACGTGGTACCGGAAAAAGGAATTTTCAAGGGTCAGTCCGACCTCGTGATCTTGAATGAACCCTATCTGTCATTATCTAAGAACGCTTCTCAGGTTTTGGAATTCAAAGCCGGCGGGTGGTCAGATCGCGGTTACCCAAATTCTCTCCTGGGCACAATTGCTCTCATGCGCCAAAGTTTTTTAGATGCCGAATGGTATGGAAAAGCAAGATCTATCGCCGACAAATACCCGGATAAAAATGAACCTGTCCAGCTGAATCCTTCCCTTACGGTTTTGGAAACTTTCCGAACTAAACGACTCCCTGTACTCTTTAAAACTCGTGATGAACATTTTGCTCTACGAGCCCTAAATATCGCAGATGAATTCAATCTGAATCCATGGCTGTTGGGCAGTGGATACGAATACCGCCGATTGGATGAAATTTCCAAACAAAAACCATTTATTATTTTCCCGCTGGAATTCCCAGCAAAACCGCAAATCAAGGATCCTAATGTTGCTTTACAGTATTCCACCGAGCAACTCAAGCATTGGGACATGGCGCCAGACAATATTTTTAAAGTCCATGATGCCGGAATGCAGTTCTGTTTCACATCTGCTCCATTAAAAAAGAAATCGGATTTCAGGAAAAACCTTCAGCGAATCATTGACCATGGTTTATCTTCAGACATAGCATTAGCTGCATTGACAACCTACCCTGCAGAGGCTATGGGTGTTTCCAAAATTCTCGGAAAGATTCAACCGGGATATTTGGCAAATCTTGTTGTAACCGATGGTGACTATTTCGATCCGAAATCTCGGGTTATTTCCCTTTGGATCTCCGGTGAGGAACATTACTTGGGTCCCCGGTTTGTGGTTGACCCAAAAGGGTCCTGGGTATTAATCGTCCACGGAAAGAAATATGATCTTGAAATTTTAGTTCCAGGAGCAGGTAAAAAAAATGTAGATGGATTCAAAGGGAAACCACCAAAAAGCGGAAAGCTATCGGGAAACATCATTGTGGGTGATAAAAAATTGAAGCTCCGAGACTTGGAGCTTTACGAATCAAAAATATCATTCATCGCTGATGGTAAACCCATGGGATATAAAGGTGCACTAGCATTTTATGGCGAAATTATCAAAGACGACATCTTCGGATTTGTCCATGATGGTAGCGGACAGAAATTCCCCTTTACTGCAAATCGTACAAAGAAAAAGAAACCAAAACCCCGAACACCGGAAATTGCAAGCGATCTGACTTTATTTTATCCCGAAGGTGCCTATGGCATCACGGGAGAACTTCAGAAGCCCAACGCGGTTCTCATCAATGATGCAACACTTTGGACCTGTGGACCCAAGGGCATACTGGAAGAATGGGACATTTTATCGGAGAACGGAAAAATAAAAGAGATTGCACCTGATATAACGGTTCCCATGGGCAGTGCCCTTGTAATTGACGGTGCCGGGAAATTTATTACCCCGGGACTCATTGACTGCCACAGTCATTCGGCGGCATCTTCCATCAACGAGAGCGCTCAGGCCGTGACTGCGGAAGTCAGGATCCGGGATGTGCTTAATGGAGATGATATCAATATATACCGGCAACTGGGCGGAGGACTGACCACTGCCAATGTTCTCCATGGATCTGCCAACCCTATCGGCGGCCAAAATGCAGTCATTAAACTTCGTTGGGGATCAGGGCCGGAAGGTCTCATATTCAAGAAGGCACCACAGGGAATAAAATTTGCACTGGGTGAAAACGTAAAACAGGCCAACTGGGAAAGTACAAACCGTTATCCTCAAACTCGGATGGGCGTAGAACAAATTATTCGAGATGCATTCCGGGCTGCACAGGATTACAGACATAAACATGAAACCTATAATAGAAATTCAAAATCGCAACGGGAAAAGATTCCACCTAGAATCAATCTGGAACTGGAGGCATTGGCGGAAATCCTTGAAGAAAACCGATTGCTTCATTGTCATTCTTACCGTCAAGATGAAATTTTGATGCTGACTCGGATCGCTGAAGAATTCGGATTCACAATCGCCACTTTTCAGCATGTGCTGGAAGGATATAAAGTAGCTGAAAGAATTGCTGAGCACGGTGCGGGAGCGTCCAGCTTTTCCGATTGGTGGCAATACAAATACGAAGTGATTGACGCCATCCCATATAACGGCACACTTATGGCAAGGAATGATGTCCTGGTTTCCTTTAATTCCGATGATGGAGAATTGGCACGGCGATTAAATACAGAAGCAGTCAAGGCAGTCAAATACGGCGGATTATCGGAAGAAGATGCGTTGAAATTCGTCACCATAAATCCGGCAAAACAATTGAGAATTGATAAATGGGTTGGATCCCTGGAAGAGGGCAAAGATGCGGATTTCGTAATCTGGGATGGTCCTCCTCTTTCCATTTATTCTCATGTTCTAGAAACGTGGATAGATGGCATTCAATATTGGTCTGCAGATCAAAATGCACACTTGGAGGACCGGGATAAACAATTGAGAGAAAACCTGATTCAAAAGGTCCTTACCTCAAAATCCGATCCGTCGGGGATTGAAATGAAACCCAATAGTAAAACCCCTCATATCAGGCATAATTGTGAATTGCGAGATGATGACTTGTATAATCATTAGGAAATAGAATGAAGAACCTGATTCCATTCATTTTCTTGTCGCTCCTTTTTGCAAACAACCAAATTCCAGGCATTGACCAGAAACGTCCCATCTTACTAAAGGGGGGCACTCTCCATACGGTATCCGGTGATGTAATGGAAGGGTACGATCTCCTTTTCGCCAATGGTAAAATTGTAACAATCGATGCCGAGATTCAACCTTCCCCCGATACAGATGTGTATGACATTTACGGGAAACACGTAGTTCCTGGTTATATTGCATCGTTTACGCGTTTGGGCCTTGTTGAAATCGGACTAGTTAAACAAACTCAAGACTTCAAAGAATTCGGTGACTTGAATCCAAACGTTAGAGCTAACGTCAGTTACAATCCTGATTCGGAACTTATTCCCGTAACTCGTTCCAACGGTATTTTGATTGCAAACTCAGTTCCATCTTCGGGGTTGATTTCCGGACAATCATCCGTTATGATGATGGATGGCTGGACTTGGGAAGACGCTACGCTAAAGCACCCAACGGCACTTAATCTAAACTGGCCCAATATGCGATTGGACTTCAGTAAAAAGATAAAAAAGAAAGAGAAGGAACAGCGTGAAGAATACGAGAAAATAATTCGTGAACTTGATCGTATGGTTAGAAACGTTCAGGCTTATAATACTCGAAAAACCGTGAGAGAACGTAAGGCAGAACAAAAACAACCGACGGATTTAAGGCTCGAAGCGTTGGTCCCTTACTTTGTGTATGGCGAACCTATTCACATTCGTGCCAATGATATACGGCAAATCGAGGCAGCAGTTAAATGGGCAAATAAACATGAATTTAAAATTGTGATCACTGGCGGCCAAGACGCTTGGATAAATCCTGAATTGCTGGTAAAACATAATATCCCAGTTATTTTTCAAACTGTTCAAACAATACCGCGACGTAGATTTGAGCCTGTTCATACCCCATACAAAGTTCCGTTAATGCTTCATGAGGCTGGTGTCAAATTTTGCCTATCAACGGAAGTGGGGTATCCTTTTGATGGTCACGTCAGAACGCTTCCCAATGAAGCAATGAGAGCCGCATCCTGGGGTCTTTCTAAATCCGAGGCATTGCGCTCCATCACTCTTTCTGCAGCTGAAATTTTAGGCATTGAAGGTAAAGTGGGTTCATTGGATCCTGGCAAGGATGCCACTTTCTTCATCTCCGATAGCCACCCGCTCTTAATTGAAACAAATCCAATTAAAGCTTATATCCAAGGACGAGAAGTTGATTTAACAGACCGGCAGAAAATCCTTTATGATAAATATAGGGAAAAATTCCGCCGGTTGGGCAGGTTGAATAAATAATATAGTATTTAGTTATATTTTATGATTTTTGTTTCCATAATACTTCAATTATATCAATCTATTATATAACTGTCATGCTTAATATTAATGTTCTCATATATAATATTTCTATCATAATTATAATATAAACAATATATAATTATACATAAATGAATTGATAAATATGTTATATTTAATAGGATATAACTCATGTTCATTCCAGAAATAAATATTTTTTATTACAATATCCCATATAATAGACTTCGTCCAAATTATTATTTCCCTTTATGATGGTTAAATCTATGGTTAAGCCTACCATAATTATTCCAATTCAAACTAATTTTGTAACTGAGATTATCTTGACACCTAACATCACATATCTTAAACATATTAAACTCTATTGCACAACCCAGCATAATCATGTGACATAAAAAACAGTTTAATATTTTATTATTATAATATATTAATATATTCTGTTTTTCATTATAAAGGATTATTATCGATAATATGGCTCATAATTACAATATTATCATTATTATATATATATGATATGATACAGTTAAATCCCATAGATATATCGAGGAAAATAATGGACTTACAACATTCATATCCTTTAATAGTTCAGTAATATTATCCTTTTGAATTTATTGGAATCATCCATTATTCTTATCGATATTCCTAAAACATTCATTTCATAATACTGATCCAATAAAAATAATGTTGATTTACTATCATATCAAATGCAAATAATGAATACTTCGAATACGCAAGGTAATATGTTTATTCAATTCTAAATAGTAATTTATTATCTACCGCATATCACCACTGATGACAAATATTTATGTTGTATTACTAATTTTTTCTCATAAGGGTATTACCCACCATTATACTGCTATATAATTACAATATTTACAATATATAGAATAATATATTAACCATGTTCATATCAAAATTAAGAAGCGATTACATCGCAATTCGAATCAAAATATAATCGAGATTTATGAATCAAAAAAGAATTGCACAATATATTAAATCTTTAGTAATATATACCGACCGGTCGGTATATATTATGGAGCGAACTCGCAAAGACGAACGTAAAGAACAAATTCTGAACGCTGCATTATTGGTGCTTGTTGATAAAGGATATGAATCCAGTCGAATCGATGATATCGTGAGTGAGTCAGGACTTAGTAAAGGAGCCATCTACTGGTACTATAAATCCAAAAAAGAAATTTATTTGGATTTGGTTAATTTTTGGGTACTTAGGTATAGCGTAGTATTAAATCACATTGTGGAGGAAGGCGCGTCTTCCACACAGCAACTTAAAGATTTATTTGAATACTTCATTAACCAGTACGAAAGCAACCCGGAACCATTTAAAGTCCTCGCGGAATTTTGGTCCATCGCAGGGAAAGACATAGACTTCAAAAAAAAACTACAAAAAGTATATTCCAATTTCCAAAAATTAATAGAAAATATAATTCTGAATGGAGTCAAATCTGGCACCTTCAAAAAAGTTGACGTCAACATTACTGCATTGTCCATAATGGTGAATATTGAATCCATTATCTGGTTTACGCTTTTCGATGCTCATGGTGTTACGGCTCAAGAATATATACGAACTATAACTGAATTCATTCTAGCCGGAATAATAAAGGAACCATCATAAAGGAATGCAAGATGAGTGATAGGACACATCATACTGGTGGAAATTTTCTTGTTCAATCTGTAGGAGATAACACCATCTATTGCAGGGAAAAATTCACCGATGAGCATCGTGAAATCGAAGAAATGGTGAAAGAATTTGCCAAGGAAAGAATATACGCCAACAGGAATCGAATAGAAGATTATGATAAAGATTTAAGCCTACAATTAATACGAGAATCAGGCGAATTGGGATTATTGGGTGTGGGTGTTCCAGAAGAATATGGTGGATTGGACTTGGATAAAATTACGACTGTGATTGTTATTGAATCTGTCGCAACGG
>CAYNPR010000029.1:0-12591 GCA_964399115.1 uncultured bacterium
GTTATGCCGCAGGTGAAAGGGACAGATATATCATTTTCCTTGGACGGGAAAGTGGTGGTGCTGGTGGATGATGTTTTATATACCGGTCGCACCATAAGGGCAGCCCTGGATGAATTGAATAGTTTTGGCCGTGCAGCAAAAGTTCAATTGGCGGTGCTGGTGGACAGGGGTCACCGGGAACTGCCCATCAAAGCGGATTTCGTAGGCAAAAATATCCCGACTCACGAGGGGGAACATGTGAATGTGACTTTATCGGAAACCGATGACATCGACAGTGTTTATCTCATTAGAATTCAGGAATAATTATGTTGCAGCAAAAACATCTACTTGGTCTTGAAGGATATCCCGGCGAGGATATCCAGACCATTATAGATACGGCCTTTAATTTTCGTGAAGTGCTGGATCGTCCCATCAAAAAGGTTCCATCGCTCCAGGGAGTGACCATTGTGAACCTATTTTTTGAAAATTCTACCCGCACACGAATCAGTTTTGAATTGGCTCAAAAACGTCTCAGTGCCGACACGGTGAATTTTTCATCTTCATCCAGTAGTTTGAAAAAAGGGGAAAGTTTCAAGGATACGGCTCAGAATATCGAAGCTATGAAAATTGATGCGGTGGTGATGCGTCATCCCACACCCGGTTCCCCGAAACATCTCACGGAATTCATTGATGCGATAGTCATCAATGCAGGTGACGGAACCCATGAACATCCCACACAGGCCATTTTGGACATGATGAGCCTCCATGAAAAATTCGGGAAGTTAAAAGGCCTTAAGATCGGGATCATCGGTGATATTTCTCACAGCAGGGTGGCCCTGAGCAATATTTATGGACTTATTACCATGGGGGCGAAAGTGACTCTTTGCGGCCCACCGAATTTAATTCCTCCATATGTCAAGGATCTGGGCGTGGAAGTGAATTACAATGTGGATGAAGTGATTGATTGGGCGGATGCCTTGAATGTGCTCCGAATCCAAAGAGAGCGGATGGGTCGCGGGCTAGTGCCGTCTATTCGGGAATACAGGGCTATGTTTGGCATTACCCAGGAACGGCTGGAAAATCATAAAAAGGAGATTGTGATCATGCACCCAGGCCCCATGAATCGTGGCGTAGAAATTGACGCAAAGGTAGCCGACGGAGATCAGGCTATCATCCTGGATCAGGTATTAAATGGAGTCGCCACCCGCATGGCAATTCTTTTCTTATTGTGCAGCGGAAAATCGAATCAGGAAGGCGAATCATGAGAATTGAAAAATTAGCAAAGGATATTTTTCTTAAAAACGGATCCATTGTGGATCCCAATGGCGGAAAATCGTTTACCGGGGATGTTTGGATTCGAAATGGCAGGATTGCTGGTGTCGGTGATGTGGATACCCCGAAAGATGCGGAAACAATTGATTGTTCCGGTAAGGTCATTACCCATGGTTTTTGTGATCTGCACGTCCATTTCCGTGAACCGGGCAGGGAGGACAAGGAATCTCTGGAAACCGGTTCACGAGCTGCAATGGCAGGTGGATTTACACGAGTTTGTGTCATGCCGAACACGAATCCACCTTTGGATACGCCGGAATCCATCAATTTCATTCGGGAAAAAGCGGCGAAATGTCCGGTCCATATACACCCCATTGGTTCAGTCACCAAGGGGCAGGGTGGCAATGACCTGACGGAAATGGGATTGATGCACCAGGAAGGTGCGGTTGCCTTTAGCGATGATGGTTTGCCGATTCAGGACAGTGCTATGATGAGGATCGCGCTAGAATATTCTACCATGATGGACATTCCCGTTATTAACCATGCCGAGGATGATTGTCTGAGGGCTGATGGTGTAATGAATGAGGGAATTGTTTCAAACCATTTAGGATTGCCTGGCAATCCCGATCTAGCTGAATCTGCGATGATACATCGTGACCTTGAACTGGCGGAATTCACAGGTGCGAGACTGCATGTTCCCCATGTAAGTTCGGCAAAAGCCGTATCTCACATCAGAGAAATAAAAAAGAATAATAGAAAAGTGACTTCGGAAGTGACGCCACATCATCTATATTTTAACGACGAAGCACTTACATCCTTTGATACAAATCTGAAAGTGGCACCACCGATCCGAACGGAAAATGACCGAAAAACACTTATCGAAGCGATTAAGGACGGGACCATTGATTGTATCGCTACGGACCACGCTCCCCATACAATCCAGGATAAGGAAACAACTTTTGATTTGGCCGCATTCGGAATGATTGGCCTTGAATCATGTTTTGGTTCAGTGAAAAAGGTGTTGGTTGATCAGGAAAAATTGAGTTTAGAAGAATTGATTGTGCTCTTGACCCAAAAACCGAGAGAAATAATGGGCTTTGATACAGATCTTTTTTCGAAAGAAAAAGAAGCGGAAATCACGGTTATTGATCCGAATAAGACATGGATGTTTTGTAGGGAACATATACAATCCAGATCCGTCAATTCACCTTATTGTGGAGAAGAATTGAGTGGCCAAATTCAAGTGACGATTTCTCGAGGCTGGATTGCACGGGATTAAGTGAATTTATATTTAGAATATATATTGACACCCTCTATAGTGAAATTCTAATTTCGCAGGCTTTATTCGAAAGGAAAATGAAGACAAATTCATTAAAACAATCAGAGATTGAAAAAAATTGGTGGATCGCCGATGCAGAGGGTCAGATACTAGGGCGATTTGCATCAAAAATAGCTCAGATTTTAAGAGGGAAACATAAGGCGAGTTTTACACCCCATTTGGATATGGGTGACTGTGTTGTGGTCGTCAATGCCGACAGGGTACGGGTTACCGGGGCCAAGGAGGTGGACAAGTCCTATTTCCGGCATACAGGTTATCCCGGCGGTGAAAAATTTACGTCTCTTTCGGAACTGCGCAGAACTCATCCCGAACGGATTATTAAAAATGCCGTGAAGGGAATGTTGCCTCATAATCGTTTAGGAAGACAAATATTGACCCATTTGAAAATATACACTGGCATAGATCATCCCCATAGTGCACAAAAGCCAAAAGATTTAGAATTATAATTATATGGCGGATTTAACCTATTACGGTACGGGCCGTAGGAAAAGTTCAATCGCCCGTGTTTTCGTTAAACCGGGGAAAGGTGAAATAGTCGTAAATGGGAAGTCTTTTCGTGATTATCTCTGCCGGGATACACTTTGCACGGTTGTCAAGCAGCCTTTAGTTGCAGTTGAAAGTGAAAAAAAATATAATATTAAAGTGAATGTCAGAGGTGGCGGTCTGACGGGTCAGGCTGGCGCGATCCGATTAGGAATTGCAAGAGCCCTTCTTGACGTGAATGACGATTATCGTTCCATTTTGAAGGCAAAAGGATTCTTGACCAGGGATGCTCGAAAAGTTGAGCGTAAAAAACCGGGTCAGCCAGGTGCACGGAAAAACTATCAATACTCAAAACGCTAATATTTATGTCAGAAGTTAATTTTGAAGATCTTTTAGGTACGGGTGCTCATTTCGGGCATGTGACTCGGAAATGGAATCCAAAATATAAACCTTACATTTTGCTGGAAAAAAATGGTGTTCATATCATCGACTTAGAATGTACCATCAAGGCAATTCAAAAAGCGACAACGTTCATTCAAGATATTATAAGTAAAAAAGGAGAAATTCTTTTTGTAGGGACCAAGCCTCAAAGCAAGGATATCGTTCAGCAAGAAGCGGACAGGTGTAGTATGTTCTATATCGTAGAGCGTTGGCTGGGTGGAACCTTAACCAACTTTTCCACCATAAAACAAAGCATTAAACGCTTAAAGATGTTGGAAAAAGAGGGCTCGTTACTTTATGATAATCTTACAAAAAAAGAGACACAAATGCTGAATCGGGAGCGTGTGAAACTAGCGGACCAGCATCGAGGAATTAAGGATATGAGACGGCTACCGGATGCAATCGTGGTTTCGTCGGCGAACTACGAGGATACGGCTATTCGCGAAGCAAAGAGGTTGGAAATTCCCGTTATTGGTATTGTTGATTCCAATACGGATCCAACTATGATTGCCCATCCGATTCCAGCAAACGACGATTCAATTCGAACGGTTCAATTGATATTGGCGGTTTTGGCTGATGCTGTAATAGAATCTAGAACCAGTGTTGAAGAAAAGAAAAATAAAGTCAATGAGAACGGTTCGGAAGACTCATCTCCAAAAACGGCAGAAATATCGGTAGAAGAAAGCACTGAGTCTCCTGACAATGCTACACCACCCGATGAGCCGAAAATTGCAGATGATAGCGAAGTTGCTTCTGATGAATCAACTGAAGAGGAAGAATAAGAGTTATGAGCATTGATGCAAAACTCGTAAAAACACTTCGCGAAAAAACTGGTGCAGGAATGATGGATTGCAAAAGAGCCTTGGTAGAAACCAAAGGAGATTTGGAAAAAGCCGTTGACCATCTTCGGAAAACGGGTATTGCGAAAGCAGAGAAAAAAGGCACCCGTGAAACCAAAGAAGGACTTGTTTACTCCTATATCCATGCGGGAGGTAGACTTGGTGTTCTGGTCGAAGTTAATTGTGAGACAGATTTTGTGGCTAAAACTGATAGATTTCAAGAACTAGTTCATAATTTGTCTATGCAAATTGCCGCCACAAACCCGCAGGCATTGGATCCTGAATCGTTAACGGAAGATGTGGTTGCACGCGAGAAAAATATCTATGCAGAACAAGCTCAATCATCAGGAAAGCCAGCGAATATTATTGAAAAAATGGTGGAAGGTCGAATAAATAAATTTTACCAAGAAGTTTGTTTGATGGAACAAACCTACATCAAGAATCCTGATAAAAAAGTCAAAGATTTGATTACAGAATCCATCGCATCTCTAGGTGAAAATATTAGCATTAATCGCTATATAAGATTCGCCATTGGCGAATCTCCAACTAACGGACAAGCTTAAACTATATTCCAATGGCTGATCCGCTCTATCGCCGGGTTCTCCTGAAACTTTCAGGGGAAGTATTGGCGGGAGAGCAGGGTTTTGGGATAGACCCCAGCCGAGCCTCCTATCTTGCAAATGAAGTAAAATCAATCCATGATTTAGGTCTCGATATTGGCTTAATTATCGGTGCAGGTAATATTTTTCGTGGGTTGGAAGCCGCCAGTGAGGGTATGGATCGTGTCACGGGAGATTACCTAGGGATGTTGGCGACAATCATGAATGCTATTTCTTTGCAAGATGCCTTAGAAAAAATTGAATGTGAAACGAGAACTTTATCCGCTATTACCGTATCACAGATTGCAGAACCTTATATACGCCGAAGGGCCATTCGACATTTGGAGAAAGGCCGTATTGTCGTTGTTTCAGGCGGCACTGGAAATCCGTTTTTTACCACTGATTCTGCTGCAGCTCTTCGCGCAACGGAATTAGGGGCTGAAGTCGTTTTAAAGGGCACAAAGGTTGATGGCGTCTACAACAAGGATCCTTTTAAACATAAAGATGCAGTTAAATATGATACAATATCATTTGGTGAGGTTCTCCAGCAAAATCTCCGCGTGATGGATCTCACTTCCATAACGCTTTGTAAAGAAAATAATTTGCCAATCAGGATTTTTAATATCAATACCCCCGGATCTTTGAAGGAACTCGTTCTTGGTGCTAAAATTGGTACCATAGTTTCGGAGTGAATCATGATTAAAGAGATCATTAAAGACATTGAGCATCGAATGGATCAAGCTGTGACGCATACGACAGGGGAGTTGATTAAGGTGAGGACCGGACGTGCCAATCCGGAAATGTTTAATTCAATCAGTGTTGATTATTATGGCACAATGACACCCTTAAACCAAGTCTCCACAGTTTCGGTTCCGGAACCTAGACTCATTACGTTTACACCATATGAAAAAACTCTTATTCCCGTCATTGAAAAAGCAATTATGGATGCAAATATGGGTTTTACTCCGAATAACAATGGAACGGCTGTTTTGATCCCGATACCTCCTTTAAGCGAGGAACGTAGACAGGAATTGAACCGTTTTGTACATCAATTGATAGAGGAAGGAAGAATAGCGGTCAGAAACGTTCGCCGAGATGGTCTCCACAATCTCCATAATTATGGGAAGGAAGAGCATGTCTCAGAGGATTTGGTCAAGGATTATGAAGATGATATCCAAAAACTTACGGATGACCATATTTCTGAGCTCAATACCATGCAAGAGGAAAAAGAGAAAGAACTACTTCAGGGTTAATGATCCCAAAATTGAAAAAGCCCCTATCAAGGGGCTTTTTCAATTGTATTTGTCACGACCCCATTTAATCGCATTTGGACCAACCGCATTCTCTGCAAATCAAGCATCCACCCTCGTTTACCACACTATAGCTATGGCATTCAGTGCAGATCATGAGCCCGGATCGGTCCTCTTCATCGTTAAGTGCGAGGGTGATGAGAGGTTTTTGATGAGTATCGACTAACGTATCTTCCATATTTTTATTATCTCGACCCTGAAGATAATCATCCAATGCTTTACCAATGGCATCCGGGGTGGAAAGAATAAGCCGTCCGTCTTCCCAAGTGGGATTGGGCCCCGATATACCCTTCAATTGGCGAACGATCGCATGTGGATCGATGCCGGAGCGTAACGACAGAGATATCAATCGACTAATGGCTTCAGACTGTGCCGCTGCATTGCCACCCGCTTTTCCGATTGTTGTAAAGACCTCGCAAAGACCATTGTCATCTTCGTTTATGGTAATATACAACGTGCCTTCACCCGTTCGGATTCTACGAGTCATACCAGCTGTTTGTACAGGACGAACCCTTGGACTTTTTTCTTCCCTTGTTTTAGTATCTGCTATGGTTGTTTCAGCATTTTTCTCTTTTGGTATTTCTGTGACCAGGATGCCTTCCCGACTTCCCTCACGATAAACCGTGATGCCCTTCAAATCGGATTCATATGCGGTCATATATATGTCCGCTATGGTGTCGACCGTGATGTCTTCCGACAAATTCACCGTTGATGATATGGACGAATCGATGTGTTTTTGAATAACGCCCTGCATTTTAACTCGGGCATAGGGATCAATATTGTGTGCCGTTACGACAAAATCCGGTAGATTTTCATCATTTTCAAACAATTTATCTATTGTTGGGTGGTAAACTTTGTAATCCTGAAAACTCTTACCATAACTGTCATTTTGCTTGACTCTTCTTTTATACGATGTGGCGAAGATAGGTTCGATTCCAGACGTTACGCGTGCAACGATTGCACCACTACCTGTGGGTGCCACTGTTGTCAACGTACAATTCCGAATACCATTTTCCTTGATTTTTGTCTGAAGGGTTTTCGGTAAGGTTTTGATGAATTTACTTTTTGCATAACCATTCCAATCAAAATTTGGAAACTGCCCTTTCTCCATGGCAAGTTCGATACTTGCCTCGTATGTGGTGTCCTTGAAAATTTGCATAATCTGTTCAACCGTTTGAAGGGCATCCTCACTATCGTATTTTATACCCATCCTGATCAGCATATCACCCAGTCCCAAGATGCCAAGTCCTATTCGGCGATCATTTATTGCATTTTCTTTTTGAATGGGAAGGGCATGCCGATCCATGTTGTAATCCACAACATTGTCGAGAAATCGTGTGGCTACAGTAACTGAATATTTAAATTGATCTATTAAAAAATTTCCATTCTCATCTACGAATCTTTCAAGATTTACTGCGCCAAGATTGCAACAACCACCATCTGGGAGAGGCTGTTCGGCACAGGGATTGGTAGAAACTAACGGGGAACAGTACTCCGCATTATGGTAATCCTTCATTGTATCCCAGAATAATAAACCCGGTTCAGCGCTTGCATGGGCATGTTTAATGATTTTTTTCCACAAGTCTTTCGCTTTGATGGATTTGTATACGTTATCATCATATTTTAGATCGAAATCACCATCATTTTTGACTGCATCCATGAACTTATGAGTTAAAAGAACGGAGATATTCGAATATTTAATCATATCGATATCACCTGTTTTAATTGAGATGAAATTTTCAATATCCGGGTGATCAACACGCAGCGTTTGCATATTGGCTCCACGCCGTCCATGTTGCGCTATTGTATTGGTATTTTCGCTAAATAGATTCATAAAGCCCGTTGGTCCGCAAGATTCACCGCCTGTTCCGTTTATGGCTTCTCCTGCCGGTCTAAGAATTGAGAGATCATGTCCGCATCCACCTCCATATTTATACGTTAAAGCTTGATTGATTATGGCATCATAAATGGACTTAATGGAATCATCCTGGATACCGACTACATAGCAGTTATTCAAGGTGGTGGTGATGTCGTCTCTACCTGCACCATGCATGATGCGTCCACCGGGGACGAATTTGAAATCTTCCAATATTGAAAAGAAATTTTTCTCCCATTTATCTCGAAGCGACTTATTTTTCTCTACCGAGGCCAAAGCTTTGGCTTGTCGCTGCCAGAGTTCATATGCGTGTTTTTCCCAAGGCGCCAAATATTTTTGTTTGAGAATATCGGATCCTAAGCTGTCGTCCCTGTAATAATTCTCGGTGCGATATGAGGAAGGGATATGGGCGGAATTTTCCTTGTCTTTTTTATCGATAGTAGGAACGATCGATTCCAGCGGTTGAGCCCCTGGTTGATTTACCGTCAGATCTAATTCCATCGCTTCGGCCATATGTTAATCCTTTATGTGCTTATGTTTGCTTCGTACGCGCAAGTCCGCAGACTGGTCTTATAAAAAAGGATGACAAATGAAAGTGCGATAAATCGCACGGTTGGCTGAAACGAATATAGAAACCATAGATCAAATCAGACAAGGAATAAACTTTAAAAATTGTATTATTTTCGTCAAAAACAAGCTAATACAACAAAATCTCCACACTTTATCCACAATTGAAATTTTGAAAATTCTTATAGGTGCCGATAGCTAAATCCTCTTATTTCAGAATTAACAAATGAACTGATAAAAATTAGGATTAAGAGAATATTTTTAACCAAGATATTTTATTTATAATATTGCATCCGTAAAATTGAGCCGATTGCGGGTGTCGTATAATGGTCATTACCCCAGCTTCCCAAGCTGGAGACGTGAGTTCGATTCTCATCACCCGCTCAAACCCCCCAAACATTTGGGGATTTCTTTTATGGATACGTTCAGTCATGCACTTTGGGGACGAGGACTATTCGGTTTCAGAGAATACCCAAAATGGGCGTTGTTCTGGGGCGCCGCCCCGGATCTGTTTTCTTTTGGGATTTTTCTTCTTATTCGAATAGTGACATTAGATTTTTCCTTCGATAGACCTCCTATTGATTCAATTCCAGAATGGGTCTACGTCAATTATGATATTTCCCATAGTTTTGTTTCAGCATTTATTGTTATTGGTATGGTATGGCGTATTAATAAACCCTTTGCTTTTGCCATGTTGGGTTGGCCGTTTCATATTTGCCTTGATTTCCCTTTTCACAGTAAAGATTTTTTCCCCACAAAACTTATCTGGCCGATTTCCGAATTTTCTTTAGATGGCATACCCTGGGATCGTCCTGAAATCTGGTTTCCAAATATAGCGGGCATCGCCATTCTTTTTCTCTGGCGCCATCTACAAAAGAAATAGATTTCCTATCTTCGCTGTCTTGGTTGACCTCTGTAAATTCCCGCTCGTATAGATGAAATAAAAGGTTCCCTAAAGAAACGGCATGGCTATGGGGAAAAAGAAATACACACTAATGGCAATACCACTTATCGCAATTTTGGGCCGCCCAAACGTGGGCAAATCCACCTTTTTCAATCGTGTTCTTAGCCGACGACATGCCATCGTAGATGCTCAGGAGGGAATTACCCGAGATCGGATCTACGGAGAGATGGAATGGTGTGGTCATAAACTGAAATTCATCGATACCGGTGGATATATTCCCGAAGACGTGGATATTTTCAATTCTGCAGTACGGAAACAGGCTCAGGAGGGCATGGAAGAATCAGACCTGGTTCTTTTCATGGTGGATGGTAAGACGTCACCAACCGCCTCCGATTTGATTCTAGCCCAACTTGTCCGGGAAAGTGAGAAACCCAATATTCTCGTAGTGAATAAATGCGATACTCTGAATACCGATGAACAGATCCATCAATTCCATGAACTGGGATTGGAAACCCCCATGGCCATTTCTGCACTGAATGGTCGCCAAACAGGGGATTTACTGGATACCATCCTTGGAAAACTCAAGCTTATTGATCGTCCACTTCACTCCGATGAAAATCCTAGTCTCCGATTGGCCATCGTAGGCATGCCAAATGTGGGAAAATCATCGCTTACCAACGCACTCTTACAGAAAGAAAGAACCATTGTAACGCCCATTGCCGGAACCACGCGGGATTCCATCGATGCCCATATCAAATGGTATGGTCATGATATAACGTTGGTTGATACTGCTGGACTGAGAAAGTTGGCAAAGATCACGGACAAAATTGAGTACTATTCTACAGTACGAGCCCAAAATGCCATCAGCAACTCCAATATTGTTTTAGTCGTCATCGATGCAGAAAAGGGATTCGGGAAACAGGATAAATCCATAGTCAACTTGGTGATAGATAGAGGAAAGGGCCTTATCCTCGTTGTCAATAAATGGGATTTGATTGAAAAAAATTCTCAAACCATGAAAGAATTTGAAGATGAACTTCGGTATCGGTTTAAAGCCCTGGATCATTATCCGGTTTTATTTATTTCCGCCTTGAATAAACAGCGGATTCATAAGATTTTCGATACGGCCTGGTCGGTGTATGAAACAAGCTTAAATCGCATTTCAACCCGAAAACTGAATGAATCACTGCAATCCATTATTGCAAAAAACCCGCCTCCCGCGGAACGTAGTAAAGTTATTCGAATCAAATATGCCGCCCAAGTGGGTCTTAATCCAACTGTAATTATTCTTTATACCAATTTCCCAAAATTGATCAAGATGGCTTACAGGCGGTACTTGGAAAACCAACTGCGGATGGTTTTCGATTTTCAGGGAATTCCAATAAAACTTTCCTTTCGAAAAAAATGAATTTAGTGAAACCCATCCGACCGATGGTTTATTCCTTTAAAGAACGGCAATCCAAATTTTTTTCCAATCTTCGTTCAATGGATCGCGTTTCTGATTTCAAAACTTGGATTGGAGAGTTGCGGAAAGAGTATCATGACGCCACTCATATTTGTTGGGCTTATCGTATCGATGACACTAATGAAATTCAGGAAAATTTTTCGGATGCGGGAGAGCCTTCAGGTACCGCAGGTCTACCTATCCTGAATGCAATGAAACAAAAAAATGTCGTGGGTTGTGGTATATCCGTCATTCGGTATTTCGGCGGCACCAAACTTGGAAAACGCGGATTAAGGGAGGCATATGGACGATCTGCAAGGGAAATTATTAATAGGGCCTCATTAAAGACCTTAGCCCTGAAGGAGTCCTTTATTGTGACCTGTCCCATCAATTATTATGGAGACTTGTCGAAAGGCGTACAGAAAATGGGTGGATGTATTTTGGAAGATAAAAGTGGAGAATCACTTCAATGGGTTTTAGAGATCGAATCCAAACTAGTGAGTGATCTTATTCATTTGATTCGATCCGTTACACACGGTGAAGGCAATCTTGAAAGGAAACGATAAAAAAGGAGCAGGCATGTCCGAACTAAGGAGTATTACTCATAGGAGGTAACGAGAAAAAATGCCTGCTCCTTAGACTTGATACAATGCAAATTTCAATAAGTTTCAAATCTTTGTATTTGATTCGAAAAAAACATTAATCCAAATCAATATCGCCCTGCTGTTTCCATGTTTCGAGATCCTCGGATGCGTAAATCAACCCTGATCGCGTAACCGCAAGAAAATATTGTTTAACGTCGTCCCCGTATGCACTGCGCACCAGATACATAAAATCATTTCTGTCTGCAATTTTCCCATTTTCCATTATAGTTTCACCCAAAACCTGGGTATTCTTGTTTTTCAGCTTGAACAAGCGACCGTGATTCGTTAAAAAACAATATCCCGTGATCCGGGGTGCAAGTCCAAAACTGTAGGATTCCGTTCCAACGATTATTTCACCGGCTTCCCGGGCAAGGATTGCATCCAGTTGTTTCAATTGTTCAGCCGGGACACTTTTCCCTGCAGGTCCGCGGAGCCCCGTGTCTCCTTTCGGCCCAGACGGTCCCGTCTCTCCTTGCATTCCCGTCTCTCCTTGTGGTCCTTGCTCTCCGCCAGTTCCAGTGGCTCCAGTTTTTCCTTCATCTCCCTGGTTTCCTTGACGGCCGGGGATTGCTATAGGTATTATCAATTCCTGTGTTGTGGGAGTGCACCCCATATTTAGAAAAAGCAATAAGGGAAGGAATAAATGAAGTCTCATCCGTTTGGGAACAGGTATGGCAAAGCGCGTGCGTAAGCCATGTACATGATAATCAACAGTTCCGACAGAAGTGCAACTATAAAAAAGAAAACTGATTGACGAATATTTTCATTTTTCACAAGGTTGATGTTGCCTAACGCAAACACCTGAGATGCAAACATTTGATATAATTGTTCATCATCTTTGGCAATTGATTTTAGATAAGACGCATACTCTTCCGGCGTATTAAATTGGCCAAT
>CAYNPR010000030.1:0-12449 GCA_964399115.1 uncultured bacterium
TGGCCTGCACATACATGGAATCCTGGTTAAAAAACCCCAGCCGTTCATCATTCAGAGTTAGTGAATCCAGGCCGGATTCATTGGCGTAAATCAGCAGAGAATCCATCAGTACATCTGCTGAATCATTATCAAAGTGTGCCGTAATGCTATCCATGAGAACGGTAACTGCGGTACCAAATTCAAACTCATTGTCATAGCGGATAAATACTTTTATCTCTTCAATCTCCCCCGGAATTGTTTCTCCTGCGTCCGCTTCTGTGGTAAGCTCAGGGTCCGTCGTAATTACAGCATCAGGGCTAATTTCCAGCTCCAGGGGTGCCCGGACGGAAAGCAGCCCTGCAATGGTTTGATCAGACATAACGGTCCCAGACGTACCATCACCTCCGATACGGGCAGACCCATAAGCCAGAATCATATCTGGTTGAATATTTATCAACTCCTTAGCATTGGGAATGATTACACTGGAACTATCGGATATATTCCAATAGTGTATCGATGATGTAGATGTATCCCCTGCGCTATTGCTGGCTTCCATAGTCAGATCCAAAAAAACAGGAATGCTGATATCTGATTCAAAATCAAGACGGATTTCTACGTTGGCAAATTCAAAACCATCCATTTCCTCAGGCAAAGCGGATATCTCCTGTTCTATCGTATCAATTGTCACTTCCACTGTATCAATAATGCCCGTTACTGAACCAAACCATAAGGTGTCGATCAGTACGTCAATGGAAATTGAATCATTCAGCGTCAGCGAAAGCAACTGATCACTGGGAATTTCAAGTGTGGATGAGTAAGTCACTTTCTGATCATCCAGAGGTAACGTCAATCTGTATCCAGATAGATCAATAGTTTGCTGCGTCGTTTCGGTGGTTGACGTAATCTCGAATGATGATTCAAGGCTGGTTCCATCAAGAGTAAGTTCTTCTATCTCAAAAAGGACATTCGCCTCTAATCCAATAAAATTCTGTATCAGTAACTGAATCCGTCCAGAATCAATCAATGCTGTTTCTACTTTGGTATCATTATCCAGTTCCATTATGTCCGCTTCTACATTATCTTCCTGGCTGATGTATCCTGTCACTGCATCGAAGGTCAATCCCGGCAGATTGATATCCACATTTATGGAATCATTTAAATAATAAGTATCCGATCCAGATTGTGTTATCGTTGTTGTTCCGTAAGTTAAGCGTTGATCATCCAGACTTACCGGTACCAGGTCATACCCAATTAAAGTGATTGTATGGGCATTATCACCATAATTGATGGTTAATACCGTATCAAGCCCCATACCATTGTGAACCAATTCCGGTATCATTAAACGTACATCCGCCACACCACCTATATTATTATTAATTACCAGATCCATCTGACCTGTCGATATGGAAGCGCTCTGGATCTGCGATTCTGATTCGATAGAGATATCCCCTTCTTCGGTGATTGTCTGAGATTCGATTTGCCCTGTCACTTCACTGAAGAATATGTCTGTAATAGCCAGGTCCAGTTCTACATTATCTGACGAATCTATGGTGACACTATTTGGGTCTGTGTCATTGGTGGTAATCAGATAATGATAATCAAGGCGTTGATCTACATAATCCAGGGTCATGGTCCAGCCGGCCATATCCGCTGTTGACACGGAAAATATCCCTGTTTCCAATTCAAAATTTTGTGTGAATGTGGAATCCGCCGTATTAAAATATAGACTGGATATAACCAGTTGTACATTCCCAGTTAATGGCAAATTATTGGTTACTATAATGTTCAGATCTCCATTAGACATTACCGCTTCTTCCACAATCGTTTCCGATGGATCCAACACAATACTGCTAGTATCAGTTATGGACTGAACTGGCACAACAGCATTTGCCTGCGTGACTTTGAAATCCCGTGCCGTCAGCCCAACCGAGAATGTGGAATTCAAGTCCATAGTATCTACTGTCACTGAGTTTCCTTGTGAACCATTAGATGTGCCATAGACTTCCACCAACATAGCACCGGGTAAGGTCATACCGCTTATATCTTGGGATAATGTGGATGAACTTCCCGATGGAATCTCTGTATCCCAAACCAGCTGGAAAATTGATGTTCCAATATTGTTTTTTACATGAATATAAATGGGCGAACCCAGAGAAATGAACAAATTATTAGTTATGGTAATGTCAATGTACCCCGAACTAACATCCACAGAAGTAAATGAATCAAAATTGATCGATCTCTGTTGGGGAACTATGGCCACTGTATCCACAACTACATTGGCACTGTCTCCACTTGCTGTAATGGCTGTCTCTATCGAGGAAATTATCTCTGGTGGCATTATGTCAGTAAATGAAATAGGGTCTGTTTCTTCCGAACCAATATTATCAAGTTCAACCAATCCTATTTTCGCATTGATTAATTCGGAAACGTCATCCAATCCTACAGAATCATAACCAATTACAAATGCAGTATTAGAACTATCCACCGTTACTGCGCTGGCATACTGCACAAAATTCTTTTCAATGGGATCGATTTTTAATTGGTCGCCTACTTCTACTGAATCAATTTCTTCCATTTTATTAAATACATAGATGGAGTCTTCATTCACACTGATCAAAGAATCTTCCAAAAAGGTATCCAGATCAATCCTAGTCTGGATAATCGGAATTTCAATCGTTGTTGACCAAGTTGGTAACTTATCTTTATCTGGTGTATCCAGCGTGCAGCCGGAAAACAATATTATTGCAAATAAAAATAAATGCTTTTTCATTCCATACTCATTGTTATGCTCAAATCTACACGTCTATATCGTAAACAAAAAACCCCGCGGAATTGCAGGGATTCTTGTGGGCGATGACGGATTCGAACCGCCGACACCTGCGGTGTAAACGCAGTGCTCTAACCAACTGAGCTAATCGCCCTTTGAATGCGGCGGTGACCTTACATTAGTTTCCGGTTTGGGCCTGTTGATTTTTTGCTACCGTTCAAAACACCGGGGATAGCCACTTTCAGTACGTCTCGTATATCCTTCGCAAAGTGGAAAGTCAGATCCTTGGATACGTGTTCTGGGACATCCTCAAGATCTTTTCGGTTCCAATCCGGTAGGATCACTTCCTTAATCCCTGATCGATGGGCCGCAGTAACTTTTTCTTTCACGCCGCCAATGGGTAGAACATTGCCCCGTAACGTAATCTCGCCAGTCATGGCCACTCTTTCCTTTACCGGTTTGTTGGTGAGGAGGGACACCAGAGACGTAACCATGCTGACACCGGCAGATGGTCCATCCTTGGGTATAGCTCCTGCCGGCACATGGACATGAATATCGGTATTTTCGTTGAAATCCGGTTCAATGCCGAATACATCTGCGTGAGAACGGACATAGGTCAATCCTGCTGTAGCAGATTCTTTCATCACATCGCCAAGCTGTCCGGTTAAAGTGAGTTTACCCTTGCCTTTCATACGAGTTGATTCCACAAAGAGGATATCACCACCAGCTGCCGTCCAGGCTAAACCTGTAACTACACCAGGCTTGGTCGTGCGTTCCGCCAATTCTGAGTGAAAACGGGGTGCACCAAGATAATCACTGACTTTCGTTTTGGTAATTTTAATTTTACCGGATTTTTCTTCTACCAGTTTCCGGGCTACTTTTCGTAAAACATTTGCAATTTCTCGTTCCAGATTCCGTACCCCGGCTTCCCTTGTGTAGGAACGAATTAATTCTTTGATTGAACTGGGATCAAAAGACACCTCATTTTTCGTCAATCCATTTTCTTCCACCTGCTTTGGAACTAAATGGCGTTTTGCGATCTCGACCTTTTCATCCTCGATATAACCGGAGAAATCCAATATTTCCATCCTATCTCGAAGTGCTGGAGGAATAGCGTCCTGATAATTGGCAGTGGCAATGAACATAACGTTACTCAAGTCGAAATCAACCTCCAGATAATGGTCACTAAATGAGTGGTTTTGTTCTGGATCTAGTACTTCCAGCAATGCGGATGATGGATCACCGCGAAAATCAGCACCAAGTTTGTCGATCTCATCCAGCATAAACACAGGGTTATTTTTCCCGGCTTTCTTAATGCTCTGGATGATGCGTCCAGGCAGGGCTCCAATATAAGTACGCCGATGACCTCGTATTTCAGCCTCATCCCGAATCCCACCCAGAGACATTCTTACAAATTTACGTCCCATGGCGCGTGCAATGGATTTGCCCAAGGACGTTTTTCCTACCCCGGGAGGCCCACCAAAGCATAGAATGGGACCACGGACAGATCCGTTTGGGTCTTTTTTTTGTTTCAGATTTTTAACGGCAAGATATTCTATAATTCTTTCCTTTATCTTGTCCAGCCCATAATGATCTTCATCTAATATTTTCAGGGCTTCCTTTAAGTTAATCCTGTCTTCCGTTGATTCACTCCAGGGCAGATCAATCAGCCATTCAATATAAGTGCGGGATACGTTGTATTCTGGGGACTGGGTCGGGATCCGGGAGAGGCGGTCCAGTTCCTTCATGGATACTTTTTCCGCTTCTTCCGACATGCCGGTAGCCTTTATTTTATCTTCCAATTCCTTGAGCTCAACTGAACCTTCATCTTCACCTAACTCTTTCTTGATCGCTTTCATCTGCTCCCGTAAGTAATACTCACGCTGGGTCTTGGAAATTTCATCGTGAACTTCGGACTGAATTTCTTCTCCCAGTTTAATGCGCTGAATCTCACGTGAGATTAAAGTCAAAGCTTTTTCAATTCGATTTTTTATATTCAATTCCTCCAATATTTCCTGCTTTTCTTGATTGGAGGTATTAATGAGAGAAATAGCTCTGTCCGTAAGACGATTCGGCTTTTGGATATTGCGAAGCATCCCGGTGTGTTCTTCCGTAAGGGCTGGAGCAACATGCATTAGTTCTTCGAAAGATTTTCTCAGATTTGAAACCAAGGCTTCCAGTGCCAGTTCATCTTTGACAGGGTCATCTTCAAGCGCTTCAATCGCAGCAACGAAATAAGGATCCAGCTCTAAGTAATCAAGAATTTTTACGCGGGAAATCCCCTGAACGATGGCGGATTTACTGTTGTCCGGCATATCAAAAACCTTTAAAACTTGAGCCAGGGTTCCATAGGCATAAAGGTCCTTTGGTTTTGGATCTTCGATAGACCCATCTTCCTGGGCTACTACAACAATATGTTTCCGATTCGGTTCCAGATCATTGATCAGTTTTAAACTTTTATCCCTGCCAATATAAATTGGAATTACCTGCTGCGGGAAAAGCACCGTGTTTCGCAGCGGCATGACGGGATATTGGTCTGCATCTGCTAGAAAATCTTCAATTTCTTTTTCACTCAATTTTTTTGCCATGATTATCCTGAAATTATAATATGGTTGATACTGAAATCAGCAAGGATTATGCCATTGAACTTCTCATGATTTTTCGACGGGAGAATTAATAAAAGTCTGTTGAAATGGCATACTTATAAAATTTTTAATTGATCTAATAAAAGAGATGAAATTTCTTTTTTTGTTTATTCATCATCAATTTTATACCCTGACTCTTAAAATAAAAGAAAAAGTCAGGGACCAAATAAATGGCTGCCAACAATGCATAATCCGGAATCTCATTCATTTATTCGTCTATTCCCATGGAAGATTTTAAAGATGTCCTGTCCATAAAAGCGAAAGTTGTTTTTAGTCCATAGGATTTTATTGTCAATCAATAATTTTCAAATTTGTTCGTCTGCATGATAAGAACTCCGAACCAGTGCACCGGATTCCACCACTTGAAATCCTAATCCCACACCAATATGCTTATAATCCTCAAATTCCTTGGATGAGACATATCGGGACACAGCTAAATGATTCCGAGTCGGTTGTAGATATTGCCCAATTGTGAATATCGAAACACCCAATTCAGCGATTTGTTTCATTGTGGCAACTACCTCATCGAACGATTCCCCTAAACCAACCATCATTCCAGTTTTAGTTCGAAAACCATTCTTAACGGACAGTTTTAATACATCTAAACTTCGTTGCCAATTAGCCTGATGCCTTACTTGACTGCTGATGGCTTCAATGCATTCAATGTTGTGGCTGAAAATATCTGGTTTTGCGCCAAATACTTTATAAAGAGAGGGTTCATGTCCCTTGAAATCCGGTGTGAGCACTTCCACAGTACATCCAGGTACATGGTGATATATTTGCCGAATCGTTTCCGACCAGATGGATGCTCCATAATCATCCTTTAAATCGTCCCTGTCTACGGATGTGATGACCACATGGCGAAGATTCATTTTCTTTACCGCCATGGCAGTTCGGTAGGGTTCCATTGGATCATCCCAAGTTGGTTTTCCTGTTTCAACGGCGCAGAAACCACAAGCGCGCGTACACACTTCTCCAAGAATCATAATGGTAGCAGTCTGGCGATCCCAGCATTCATAAATATTGGGACAACGCGCCTCCTCGCAAACTGTATGCAGGCCATTTTCATGAACCACAGTATCTACGAAACGGTAACCTTCCGTCACTTTCAAACGAATCTTTGGCTTGGAAGACCGTGTTAGTAATTCGACCATCAAAGGATTGTTCCCGAATTCATTGTTTCCAGATAATGCCTTACCTTTTCAATAAATTTTGCTGCACCAGCTCCATCAATAAGACGATGATCAAATCCAAGTGATATCATCATCATACTGCGAATGGTTATACCATCACCCTGCGGTGATTCAACAACGACAGGTTGTTTTTTGACCGCGCCAATGCCTAATATTCCCACATTGGGTTGATTGATGATCGGTGTTCCCATTGTGACACCAAAAATACCAAAGTTGGTAATGCTGAAAGTCGATCCTTGTAATTCTTCTGCAGAAATATTTTTTGTCCGAGTCCGATGTGCTATGTCATTCACAGCACGGCAAAGTCCGAGAAAATTTTTCTCTTCACAATTATATATCACGGGCACCATGAGCCCATTCTCGATAGCAACTGCTAATCCAATATTGATATTTTTATGGTATGTAACGGATGTCCCAGATATGGAAGAATTCATTTCCGGAAAGTCTTGAAGTGACTTGACCACCGCGTCCACCATGAAGGGTGTATAGGTCAATTTGAATCCTTCCCGCTCAAGAAAATCATCACTCTTCTCTTTTACATAACCTACGATCAACGTCATGTCCACTTCAGTCATCACATAAACATGAGCCGATGTTTCAATGCTTTTTTTCATATGTTTTGCAATGAGTTTTCGCATGTGATGCATTTCTTCCGTACTTCCTATCGTAAAAGATGAAACAGGAGTAGGTCGTTCCTGCATTGATCCAAGACCTTCGATAAAAGCAAGAATATCTTTTTTTGTTACCCGTCCACCACGGCCAGTTCCAGACATCTTTTCTAACTCACTTAATGGTAGACCTTGTTCTGCAGCAATCTTCATCACCACCGGAGTATAAAACTTCTTTACCCCAGGTGTAGCTGAAGTTGGAGAAGGTGGACCAGGTTTTGTTTCTACTTTATTTTTCGGTTCAGGTAAGAGCTCTGGAGCTAGTGCTGAATCTCGTTCTTTATCAGACGGTTGTTTAGTGCCACTGCCATCTGTATCAATTCGGGCAATCACCTCACCTACCTCTTTTATATCATTTGTTTCTGCTAGTATTTCCACCACAGTTCCTGCAGCAGAAGACGGAATTTCAGAATCAACTTTATCTGTTCCGATCTCGAGGAGAATCTCGTCTAGTTCAATAGTATCCCCCACTTTTTTCCGCCATTCAAGAATGGTCCCTTCTGTAATGGATTCACCCATTTTGGGCATAACAACATCAATAATCATTTAATACTCCAATAATTCTTTAATGGCTTCTGCAACATCCGATGTCTGGGGAAGCACTTTTTCTTCTAAAAACCAGTTATAGGGCACCGGTGAATCTTTTGTAGCAACGCGACGAACCGGTCCATCCAGAAATTCAAAATATCTATCTGCAATCAATGCGGATATCTCAGCTCCGGGACCATTGGTTAAATTATCTTCATATATAACTAATGCTTTGCCTGTTTTCTTCAAAGATGTTTCAATCGCAACCAGATCTAATGGGTTTAATGTCCTCAGATCAATGATTTCGACAGTACCTTCATGCAACCCTAATTCGGTTACCGCTTCAAGAGACTTTTGAACCATGGCACCCCAAGTGATTATGGTGAGTTCTTCGCCCTCTGCCACAACCCGTACTTTGCCAAATGGTAAGACATAATCTTCACCCGGTTCTTCTGTGGTGGCGTAGCCTTGCCGGTAGAGTCCTTTATGCTCCATAAAGATTACAGGATCATTCATTCTACATGCCATTTTCAATAGTCCCTTCGCATCCGCTGCATTGGAGGGATACGCTAAATAAATCCCGGGAATATGAATAAAAAAACCATCAATAGATTGGCTGTGATACAAAGCGCCATGAATGTAACCACCCACGGGAACCCGGATCACTACCGGGCACGTCCAATCATTATTGGATCGATATCGCATGGTAGCTAATTCATTCCTGATCTGCATCATTGCTGTCCAGATATAATCACCAAATTGAATTTCCACTACCGGTTTGTATCCCGCAACAGCCATTCCGATGGCCGTACCCACAATGGAAGATTCTGCCAGGGGAGAATTAAAAACACGGTCTGAGCCAAAATCATCGGACAACCCTTTGGTTGCTGTAAATACCCCGCCCTTAGGATCCGCAATATCTTGACCATAAATCACCATTTTATCATTACGTACCATTTCTTCTTTAAGAGCATGATTGATGGCATCTACGATAACAATTTTTTCCGCTATTGCGTTGATTTCCGGTTCATCTACGGCAGTATCAACGCTATAAATATGTTCCAAAACCGTATCCACATCCGGATGATCCTGAGCATCTGCCCATTCGGCGTCTGAATCCACTTGTGTTTCAATTTCATTGCAAACCTTTTCAAATTCTTTTTTCGAAATAATTTTATCTAGAATGCACTGATCTTTTAAAACAGTGAGCGGATCTCGTTTCCGATCTTCGGCTAAATCATCTTCCGTGCGATATTTGCGTTGATCGTCAGAACTGGAATGGGGCAACAACCGCACAACATTAGACACAATAAGCGATGGCCCCTTCCCTTTTCGTGCCCGTTCTACAGCTTGTTTAAATGCTAAATTTGTTTCGAAATAATCGGTGCCATTCACATCATAGCGTGACAAATTTTTATACCCTGCGGTCATGGCATAAATAGAATCAGCAGTTTGCTCCGACTTGTGAGTGGAAATAGCATATTTATTATCCTGGATGTGAAATATCACCGGAGCTTTTGTGTTGCTGGACCAGTTCAATGCTTCATGAAAATCACCCTGGCTTGTGGTCCCTTCCCCGGCAGAAACATATACTACATCTTTAGTTTTTTCCATTTTTTGCGCCATAGCACATCCAACCGCCTGCAGAAACTGAGTCCCCGTTGGACTGGATTGACTCACAATCCGAAGAGCTTTATGACCATAGTGCTGGGGCATTTGCCTACCACCAGAATTTGGATCGTCCGCTTTTGCTAAAAAACAAAGTAATTGCTCTCGGCTAGTCATCCCCAGTCCAATGCAAAAAGCGGCATCGCGATAATACGGATAGGCCCAGTCTTCTCCCGGGCGCATAGCTGATGCCGCAGCCAATTGAGCCGCTTCGTGTCCGGATGCGCCGATATGGAAAAAACTTTTTCCTTGTTTCAACAAAATGAGCATTTTTTCATCCAATCTTCTAGACAAAGCCATTTTAGAATAAATATCTAATATCTGTTTTTTCGTAAATCCGTGGAGCCTAGCCATCAGCATTCCCTTCGTTTAAAATAGAAATTAAAATATTTAATTAAATCTTTTTTTACATCTTCCATAGTGAGCAAATTACCAAGATGCTGCTCCATGGATGTAACACCATGATCAAAGATGCCGCAGGGAATGATCCCATCATAAAATGCAAGATCCGTATTCACATTCAGAGCAAATCCGTGCATGGTGACCCATCGGCTGATTCGTACACCCAGAGCAGCAATTTTTTCATCGCCAACCCAAACGCCGGTAAGTCCTTCAATTCTTTCTGCCTCGATATCAAAATCCGAAACAGTGTCAATGACAATCTGCTCTAAAGTTCGCATGTACCAGCTTATACTTTTATTATAATTGGACAGATCAAATATTGGGTATCCTACCAACTGACCAGGGCCATGAAATGTAATATCACCGCCGCGCTCAATATTGAAAACATCAACCGATTCATCTCGACTTTGGAGTAAATGATTTTCATTCGAATTTTTTCCTAAGGTATAAACGGGATCATGCTCCACAAGAATCAATGTATCTTCAATCTCGAAACGGATACGTTGTTGCTGCATCTGTTTTTGCAGATCCCAGACTTCCTTATACGACCGGTGACCAAGATCTTGAATAAAAAAATTTTCTGTCTTTGTTTCAATCATGATTATTGGTGAATTGCTGATCCATAGGCATCCAGCGCTGCTTCCATGATTGCTTCCGATAAAGTTGGATGAGCATGAACCGACATGGCAATGTCTTCCCAAGTGGCCTCCAATGCTTTAGCTACACCCAATTCCGCAATGAGTTCAGTTGCTTCCGCACCAACGATATGCGCACCCAGCAATTCTCCGTATTTTGCATCAAAAACCAGTTTTACAAAACCAGATGTGTTCCCCACCGCCATGGCTTTTCCACTAGCCTGGAATGAGAATTTTCCTACTTTTACATCATGTCCTGCTTCTTTAGCCAGAGCTTCTGTCATGCCTAAAGATCCCACTTGCGGTTGGCAATAGGTACAGCCCGGCACATTGGAATAATTCACCGGTTTTGTTTCGTGGCCTGCCGCATGATCTGCCGCAACATGTCCCTGAGCTGATGCCACATGGGCCAGCCATGGCGGTCCGGACACGTCACCAATTGCATAAATATTGGGGATATTGGTTTGATTGTATTCATTAATAGTGATGGCACCACCATCGGTCACAATGCCCAGTTTCTCCAAACCAATTTTTTCAATATTTCCGGTCACGCCGACCGCCAAAAGCGCTAGGTCACCTTCTAAAATTTCTTCATTTCCATTTTTTTCCGTATGGACTTTTACCTTGGTCTTCAACTTGTTAATACTCGATACTTTTGTCCCTGTATAAATTTTAATTCCAAATTTCTTAAAGTTTCTTGTCACTTCCTTAGAAACATCAGCATCCTCAATAGGCAGCACCCGATCCAGCATTTCCACCAGATGAGTCTCGGTCCCAAATTCATTGAAATAAGATGCAAACTCACAGCCAATGGCACCGGAACCGATAATGATCATTTTTTTTGGTGGCGCATCCAACATCATCGCCTCCCTGGAACTGATGACTTTTTGACCGTCAATTTCCATTCCCGGGAAGGTGCGCGGGTGGGCACCAGTAGCAATGATGGTCTTTTTGGCATTGACTTTTTCTATCTTTTTACCGCTGGTCGTCTCAATAGTCGTCTTCGATGTGAGCTTCCCCATGCCATGGATATGGGTAATCTTATTTTTCTTCATGAGAAATTCGATACCCTTGCTCAGGCGGTTGGACACATCCCTGCTGCGCTTAACGATTGCAGGAAAATCCACGGAAATGTTGTCCACCTTGATCCCATATTTATTAGCATTCTTGATGGTGTTGTAAACTTCCGCATTCTTTAAAAGTGCTTTGGTTGGAATACAGCCCCAGTTCAAACAGATACCGCCCAATTTATCTTTTTCAACAATACAAGTTTTCAGACCTAATTGTGCTCCACGGATCGCCGCCACATATCCGCCGGGACCGCCACCTAAGATTGCTAGGTCATAGTCTGCCATTTAGACCACTGTCCTGTTTATGATTGATAAGAATTCAGATCGTGTTTCTGAAGATTTACGGAATTGCCCAAGCATAGCACTGGTTGATGCAAAACTATTCTGCTTCTCCACACCCCGCATCTGCATGCACATGTGCCGGCCTTCCATAACGACCGCAACTCCTATTGGATTCAATATATCCTGCAATACTTCGGCTACTTGGTGAGTCAATCTTTCCTGAACCTGCAAACGTCTGGAAAACATATCTATAATGCGCGGGATTTTGGACAGACCGATCACTTTTCCGTTTGGGATATATCCCACGTGAGCCTTGCCGAAGAAAGGCAGTAAATGGTGTTCACACAAGGAAAAGAATTCTATGTCGCGAACAATGACCATGTCTTTGGCATCTTCTTCAAAAACGGCATTATTTATAATATCTTCCAAATTTTGATTATAACCCCTGGAAAAAAACTCCCAGGATTTTGCAACACGGAATGGGGTTCTTAGCAGACCTTCTCGGTCTGGGTTTTCACCAATTCCTTTTAGCAAATTTCTGGTTATTTGTTCTAGTGTATCATGATTTGTCATTTAATCATCCTTCCTCATAGTGTGCAATGTCAATTTTGC
>CAYNPR010000031.1:0-12312 GCA_964399115.1 uncultured bacterium
GAAAGTTTTATGATTTCATATCCCACCCCCGAAACAAATGGAATCATTGGCAGGTGAAAAAGTAACCGTATTGGGAGTGAAATTACTCCTAGAAAATATATGACAACCGTATCTACCAATGCAAAAATAAGAATAGCAGATAACAGGACAATAAACAAAAAACTTGTACCGCATCTAGGATGTTGAGTTGGAAATGATTGAGCATTTTCTATATTTATATCCTTTCCTGATTCGAAATTATAAACCACACGATGCTCCGCACCATGATATTGAAATAAGCGTCGAACATCTTTCATAAGAGAGATCGCCAATAAATAAATCACAAAAAAGAAGATCCGAAATATGCCTGATGCCAAATTGAACCAAAGCGCTTCCTTTTCAATATTCATAAATTTTGTAGTAAGCCACATGGGTGCTATCATAAAAAGTGTTATGGCGAGTCCAATCGCAAATAAAGTGGAAAAGATTTCGGCGATCTTGCTCTGCCCCTTTTCGTCCGGCATCGCAATGTCTACCGACCATTGCAATGTCGCAAAACCCATTTTCATAGCTTCAAACAAAGATGCCATACCCCGTAAAATAGGTCTATTCCAAACTTTAGAAGATTCAGTGATGGATTTAAATTCCTTTTTCTGGATTTGAACCTGACCTTTAGGGTCCCGGACAGCCGTGGCATAAGCGCCAGGAACACGCATCATCACACCCTCAATAACAGCTTGTCCGCCTACGAGAATAGATGGTTTCATGGACAATAATAAAAGTGATTTTTTCATTTTATAATAAAAAAATGACTCTGCACTTGGGCATAAACCGATTACAGAGCCATTTAGTAATAATGTAGTTACTTACGACCGTATTTACGATTGAATTTTTCTATACGACCCGCTGTGTCCACCAAGTTTTGTTGGCCGGTAAAAAAGGGATGTGATTTATTTGATATTTCAATCTTGCAAAGAGGATATTCATTCCCATCATCCCAAACGATTGTCTCTTTCGTTTCAACCGTGGATCGCGTAAGGAACGAATAATCGCATGAAGTATCCTTGAAGATAACCAATCGGTAATTATCCGGATGAATTCCTTTTTTCATGATACACTCCTAATTAATATTCTCAAGAGCGGTTTTAACCCGCTCCATGCCTTTTTGAATTATTCTCGTGTCGGTTGCATAAGAAAATCGAATATGACCCGGGGCTCCAAATCCATCACCAGGTACGGTAACAACCTGTGCACAGCCTAAAATATAATCAGAAATATCAAAAGTATCTTTTAGTATTTCACCATTGACATCCCTGCCGAGATAGGCAGAAAAATCAGGAAAAGCATAAAAAGCGCCACTGGGAGTTTTGCAGGTCACATCGGGCAAATCATTCAATAATTGTACAATCAGGTCCCGTCTCTCCAAAAATGCAAGACGCATTTCCTCCACACAGGATTGATCCCCATTCAGGGCTTCAATTCCAGCTCTCTGGCCAATGGAATTAGCACAGGATGTAGATTGCCCTTGAATCTTTGCCATCGCCTTAATGATCTCTTTTGGCCCGGATGCATAACCGATTCGCCAGCCGGTCATTGCATAAGTTTTTGATAAACTCAAACAGGTTACAACATTAGCCCCTATCTGGTGTTCTCGATTCAATTTTTCCGTACTGATAAATTTTCCGTCATAAACCAATCTCTCATAACATTCATCCGAAATGAGAACCCAGTTGTTTTCCTTGGCAAGGTGAAGAAGCCGAAGAATGGATTCCTTGCTCCAGACTCCACCCGTGGGGTTGGAAGGTGAATTTAGAATTACACCTTTCGTGCGTGTGGTTGTCTTGCGATTTAAATCTTCAAAATCAGGTTCATAGTTTTTCTCGGATAAAGTATCAACCAAAATCGGTTCTGCATCCGCTAGGCGGACAAACTCCGGGAACGAAACCCAATACGGTTTAAAAACAAGGACCTCATCTTCTACTTGAAAAAGTGCTTGGCACACATTGTATAGACTCTGCTTTTCCCCATTGGACACAAGGATCTCCGAAGGGTCATAATCAATGCCGTTTTCCTGACTTAATTTTGCACAAATGGCTTTCCTGAATTCAATCATACCGGGACCAGCAGTATATTTTGTGAAGCCATCATCCATCGCTTTTTGACCCGCAGAAATGATGTGATCTGGAGTATTGAAATCCGGCTCGCCTACAGAAAAATTGACGACATCTATCCCATCAGCTTTCATTTCCGCTGCACGAGTGGCCATTTGTAATGTAAAGGATGGGTGAACCTTGTGAACGCGGTCCGCTAGTCTATAATTCAAAATTTATGTTGACGTTTATGGTATTTTTCTGAGTTAAACTTTGCGTCTTCTCTGGATTCACTGGGATTATCCGATACTTTATCAATCGCGGAATCTTCATGTTCAATATCAAATTCTTCAGAAAAAACACGACCTCTTTTCTTTGCCGCTTTTGGCGCAGTAGAACGTTTTTGATTTGATTTTCGCGGTTTGGAATATCGAGGAGATTCTTTTTTCTGTCTGCCTTTATTATCTTTTTTCTGGGAGCGGGATTTTCTCCGTTTAGGCTTTGGTACGTCTGATTCAGTTACACTGTCTAAACCATCATTTTGACCCAATAAAGATTCAGTTGATGTGTTTTTCTTTTCTTTTGTCAATGCATCTTCATCAAAAGAGAAAGTTTCCGGATTGAACATACCATAGACCGTTCCGTATCCCCGAGTAATCCCATTGCCTATGCCAATGTAATTGGGCAAAACAAAATTCGTCTTGAATTCACCCATGAAAGCGCCCCACTTATTTTCGTCCACTGGACGGGGGAACAAACTGGTGACTTTTACTTTTGTATAAATTTCATCTTCAAGCCTGATGCCCACCTCATTTGCAAGAAAAATAATATTTTGTCCAAGTAGCCGATTTAAAAAAGATGGTTTTTCCTGATTTGTTAAAAATCGGTAGCGTCCACCAGTCATATGGTTCAACGCAACCCAGGGGGTTAAAAACCGATAGCGAACTAAACGACTGGATGGAACAAATTGTTGATTGGTTTCATCAACATTATAATCATTGACTTCAAAAGTGATGTTTCCAAAATCAAATATATCAAACTTTTTTGCCAAGGAAAGAACGGCATCCACGCCTTCATGAATACCAATAATATAAATTTGTTCATTTAGGATTTTTACTTGAACTCTTGGGTATAAGAAACGATCCCTATAGGTTCCGTCTAACATGGGAATCACGGGTTCATCGGGGTACTGGCGCATAAAAACGCCTTTGACCTGATAGGGCGTTTTTCTAACCGGTTTATCAGTAAGAACCCTAACTATAACTGATTTAATATCTGGAAAAGACTCACTCATCACGGTCCATATAAGCTACCCGGAAGGTTATTGACTCATTGTGTCTAAGAACTCGGTATTGGATTTAGTCCGTTTCATTCGTTCGAGCATAAACTCCAATGCTTCCTCAACTTTCATCTCGTTTAGAAGCTTTCTGAGAATCCACATTCTTCCCAGTTCCTTTTTACTTAAAAGCAATTCCTCTTTTCTTGTTCCGGATTTAATAATATCAAACGACGGATATAGCCTGCGATCACTAAGCCTTCGATCCAAGACCAATTCCATATTCCCAGTGCCTTTGAATTCCTCAAAAATGACTTCATCAGCACGACTTCCAGTATCAATCAAGGCCGTAGAAATAATGGTCAGGCTGCCTCCTTCCTCCGTATTTCGGGCTGCGCCAAAAAACTGTTTTGGTTTTTTAAGTGCATTGAAATCTACACCACCGGAGAGAATTTTCCCGCTATGAGGGATGACGGCGTTATGCGCTCTAGCTAGTCTCGTAATGCTGTCCAAAAGAATTACAACATTATGACCGTATTCCACCATTCTTTTCGCTTTTTGCAATACCATGTCCGCTACCGACACGTGTCGCTCAGGTGGTTCATCAAATGTAGAACTGATCACTTCAGCATCCACATTCCGTTTCATATCCGTGACTTCCTCTGGGCGTTCATCAATGAGTAAAACCATCCGTTTTGTTTTTGGATGGTTTTTACTGATTGAATTAGCCAATTTTTGAAGTAAAATAGTTTTTCCTGTTTTGGGTTGGGCCACTATTAAACCTCGTTGACCCATTCCAATCGGTGCAATTAAATCCATAATCCGCATGGACATATTTTTTCCATCCGTTTCCAGTTTAAACTTCTCTTCAGGATAAAGTGGCGTGAAATTATCAAACATGATAAGATCATTAAGTTTTTCGGGCGAATCCTCATTCACCATTTCCACTTTTAATAGTGCATAGAAACGTTCTTTGGATTTTGGTGCGCGAATTTGACCTGAAACTTGATGTCCGGTTTTCAATCTAAACCGTTTTATCTGAGATGGGCTTACATAAATATCATCCGGACCCGGTAAATAGTTGAAATCCGGGGATCGGAGAAAGCCATATCCATCTTGCATGACTTCAAGTACGCCGCGAGCAAAAAGTATGCCTTCTTTCTCAGCTTGCGCTTCAAGGATCCGCACAATTAATTCCTGTTTATTCAGGCCAGAAACGCCGCCTTTTACATCCAGTTCTTGTGCTAATCCTGTTAAATCACGAATAAGTAAGGATTGTAATTCATTAAGATCCATATAATTAAAGCCTATTTAAAAATCTTTGGAATTTTAAAATAATATTCTCCGGAGGGCCTCGGAGGTTGTTAAACTTACATTAAATCGGTACTGTATCAAAAGATATTTAGTTCCTGGAATACACTTCCTCCGCAATGTAATGACTTCCAAAAATAATTCCTACAGCACCTTTTCGAATTTGTGCTTCTAATCTATTTATTCCGTTTAACACAGAATCGACTGAAGTATTGTGAACGCCTTTACAGTTTAATTTTTTAGATAAATATTTAGCATCCAACAATAATCCATTCGCATCTGAAGAAACATATAATTCAATAAATTGATTTTTCATTTGTTTAGCTAACAAATCCATTACTTTATCACCTTTTAAACAAAACAACCCGACTATGGGTCTGCTATGAAAAATTGCTCTAAGAGTTTGTATCAAGTGCTTTATGCCTTCTTCATTGTGTGCAACGTCATAATAAAGTCGTTCCGATATTCTCTGAAAGCGACCTGGCCATATTACGGTTTTTAATCCTTTTTTGATGACTTCAGTTTTAATATTTTGATCAAATATCCCTATTGTTTCTACCGCCAAGGCTGCGTTTTGAGCCTGGTGATTGCCAATGAGTGGGGTAAGATATTTATGATCCCTATACAAAAACTCAGTTCCAACATCATTTAATGAAATATCTTTAGTTGAATCAATTTTAAAAGTTTCTACATTATGTTTTTTTGCATTTTTCAATAAAATATCTTCCACAATTGGATTCTGCTCTGAATAAACCAGTGGAATATTTTCTTTCAGGATACCGGATTTCTCTTCTGAAATTGTTTGCAAATCTTTACCCAGGATTTCCATATGATCTAATGAAATATGAGTCATAACAGTGAGGTTTGGAATAATGACGTTGGTAGAGTCAAGCCTGCCACCCAGGCCAGTTTCAATCACTGCAACTTCCACTCTGTGTCGTCTAAAATGATCAAACGCTATTGCAGTCGTCGTTTCGAAAAAGGTGAATTGTAGCTTAAGACTGAATGGTTCTGTCCTTTTCATAAATTCGACTATCTCAGCATCTGTAATTGAATTTCCATTTACTCTGATTCTTTCATTAAAATGAACCAGATGAGGCGACGTATACAACCCAACTTTCTTACCTGCTGACTGCAAAACACTTGCAATCATCGCGCAAACAGACCCTTTCCCATTGGTCCCCGCTACATGAATTGTCGTCAATTCTGTTTGAGGGTTTCCAATGAATTCCAATAAACGGCGAGTTGGGCCCAATCCTAAATTGATTCCCATACGCTGGAGTTTGTAAAGGGAATTCAGAACAGATGAAAAATCAGAAGGCGTCAATATAAGATACGCTTGTTATGGAAGTCTCAATAAATTTTCCCGCTAATGATTCGAACGATTGAACCGAATCGGTAACATAACAATTGATGCTGCGATTGGGATTGTGTTCCGAATTCAATCGTTCTTTGTTCAAAACCATTTTTACTTTTTCTGCAGTTGCATTGCCAGAATCAACAAGAGTTATGTCTCCAACCAAAACTTTTTTAATTGTATCTTTTAATAATGGATAGTGCGTACACCCCAAAATCACCGTATCCACCCCCGATAGAATTATTTTTTCTAGGTATGTTTTTGCAATATTTTCCGGAACATCTCCACTGAACCATCCCTCTTCCACCAATGGTACAAAAAGTGGACAAGCCTGACTCACGACGGAAATGGTTGAATCGTATTCTTTTAGCATTTTCACATAATTACCTGAGCGAATGGTTGCATGAGTCCCCAATACGCCAACACGATTATTCATTGTAATCTTCAGCGTTGCTTCCACTCCTGGTTCAATTACGCCAAGAATCGGAATATCAAATTTTGATCTCAAAAATTCCAAAGCCAGTGAAGATGCTGTGTTGCACGCTATAATGATGATCTTACACTCATGATTAACCAACCATTGGGTTATCTCTTTAGAAAACTGTTGCACTCGCTCCATACTTTTGTTTCCATACGGAACTCGAGCCGTATCGCCCACATAATGGATTGTTTCATGGGGTAAGGATTTTGAAATGGAATCAACGACAGTTAAACCGCCAATTCCGGAATCAAAAATACCAATCGGTCGATTATCCATCATTCCTCCGTCAACAATTTTTCCCGAGAATATTTAAAATGTTTAATTGATTCATAAATGGCTCCAGCGATCAATTGACGATATTTCGGTTGTTTTAATTTTTTTTCTTCAGTGGGATTCGACAAATATCCAACTTCGATCAAAACATTGGGCATGGAAGCTCCGATCAAGACATAAAAACCGGCTTGTTTCACGCCACGGTTCGGTGAATCCATTTGCTTGTCCAATTCCATCTGTATGACGGAAGCAAGGTCTTCGCTTTCCTTCACAAACATGCTTTGAGCCATCGTCGCCATAATAAGTCCTTCTCCAGATAATTTTTCATACCCGTTATTTTTTTCTTCCATCTGAATAACAGAATTTTCTCTTGAAGCCACCGCAACTGCATCTTCACTTTTACCTGGACTTAAAAGGTACGTTTCGAAACCCTGGATGGTTCTATTATTATTCGCATTGGCATGAATACTGATAAACAATTTTCCATTATTTTCATTTGCTATTTCCGTCCGTCTGCGCAGAGGAAGCCATACATCCTCTTCCCGAGTATAAACAACTTTGATTTTAGTATTATTCTCCAGTAACCGTCCGATGCGTTTTGTAATATCCAAAACAATGTCTTTTTCTTTTGTGCCGTATTTACCTTGAGTCCCACCATCCTTCCCGCCATGGCCTGCATCAAGGACTACCGTATCCAGACGCCAGCGGTCTTTTACATCCTCAATTCTGTCTTTCATTTGCCCAAGTGGTGTCCTTAAGGTTATAATTATTTCATTTGGATCTAAGCTTTGATACCAATCGTGGCTAATGATTTCCGCACCAAGTTTAAATGCCACCTGCGCCGTTTCACCAATTTGTTCCGATTCAATTTGACGAACAACACCACGAGTCACACCATCATTGATGGATACTGTGTCTACCAAGGCACCGGCGACTGTCAAATAAAACCACCTATGTTTATTGACAAAGGAACTGATGGTTCGTTCTGAAAAAGGTTTTCTGGTTTTTAAACGAATGATTGTGCCATTGGCTTTTTCCTCAATATCAATTCCAGTGATGTTAAAACGAACCACATCAATATCAAGAAATTCCTTTTCCAGATCGAAATTTAAACCAGGAAGAATCGTTGATTTTAAAATATATAAAAAATCTTCTGCTGGAACATAAAGATCATCGGGTTCAACTTTCACAATTTGAGGCATTTGAAACGGTTGATCGTCGATAATGATAAAGCTGGTATGTCCAGAGATTTTTATTCTTCGACCGGTTATATAGAGAACAAGTTTTTTCCGATCTTTATTCTCATAAAGCTTTGAAGATAGAGATTGGGCAAGATCTTTAGCAGAGATATATAATTTTTTTGACTCAGATAGAGTCTTGATTTCTGATTCCATCCCTGTATTGCGATTGAATACTTGAATATTCGCAAACAGTAGTTCCGTTGAGAATATGAATAAAATGATTATTTTGTAAAACATTAGTTAAAATTTATTCTAAGGATGGATGCAAAATTTTAAACCTAATGCCGAATCTTGACCATACTTCCTGAAATGTCCTCCAATAATCAAAGACGTTTCAGACAAATCCTTCATTCCAAATTTTCGATTCATACTGCCAGCGCAAAACAACGGTTGTGAATCAACTAAGGAAGTTGGATCCAACAATGCCCCTATAGAATTATCATAAATACCAAATGGAACCGCACCAGCGACATTTTGAAGCGGTGATAGTGTAATGGTTTCAAAAGCGGAGAATAAACTATTTGGATATAAAAAAACCACACCCAAACAGAGTGTGGTAAACGATATAAGGCACAATAAATCTTTTATTGCGACCATTATTTTCATAAAAGAATGCGCCCCAGATCCGGGGCGCATTTAAACGAATTGTGTATTCGTATTATTTTTTGTCGTACCACATGACGAGTATCATCAATGCCAGTATACCAGCAAATTCTGCATCGCCGAATTGAGCCATGACACGTCCCACACCGCCAATGACCCCAAAATAGTCGTCGAATAGAATGCCTACGGTAATACCGACAATGACAAAGGTCTTGAGCAGATCTGTGAGTTGCCCAAGCCACCCGTTTACGGTCTGTAATGCTTTTAGCATAGTTTCCTCCTGTTAACAGGCATAGGCCTCAAGGATATTGAGGCCCTATGAATTTCCTGTGTAATTATCCCAGAAACGAGAGAAGAACCAGCAAAGCTAGCAGACCGGCAAACCCACCGTCAAGAAAGGCAGTTACAAGATCAACTATTCCGCCAACAGGGTCAAATCCAGTTGAGTAAATAATGTTAACGAAAACAAATAACACAATTAGTGCTTTGATTACGCCAACAATTCCAGACGCCGCGTTTGTTACGGTTGTGTTCACATCAGCCATGCCATTACCTCCATGGTTTGGTTATTGTTAAATACGGAGAGACTAAAACCCCGTCTTGTTTGTTATTATTTTCTTTGTATGTGGTTATTATCAGGGTTACACCCATTTGATAAACTAAATTTACTAACAAAGTTAATATTAGCAATATTTTTATTTACTCCTGTCTTTTGACTTGTAATAACAAATTATTTACGGCTGATTCAACCTGATGGACGGATATTGATGATATGCATTTTTCACATAATCTCCAATGATCTCTTTTATGCTTGCAAGTTGTATTGGGTTTAACAATTGCTGTCCATTTCCCAATAGGTTTGGTTAATTTCGGATTTTGGAGACCAAAGACAGAAACAACCGGAAGTCCAAGATATGATGCAAGGTGTCCCGGCATGGAATCCGTTCCAATTAACAGCTTTTGATTCTTTAGCCAGTTCTTGAACATTACCAGATTGCCTTTAAATACATCAATCGAGAATTCTTGTTCTTCCAATTGCTGAATAAGATCTTCGGTTTCCAGTGTTTTTACAATAGAAATATTTTCATACCTCGAGATAGATTTTATCAATTCAGTCCATTTTTCAATCGGCCATGCTCTTCTTGGATCTGCTGCACCAGCATGACATACGATGGATCCTGAATCATTATAAATTGGATTTTTTTCTTTTTCTCCATCTTTGTTACAGCCTATACCATAAATTAATGATAATGCTCGTTGTGTCTGGTGTTCCTCGAACGGAAATGATTTAGGATAGGTGAAAAAATAGGAACCTCCCGTTGCTGTGTATCCCAATCGTATTTTTGAACCCACATGCCATAAAAACCAGCTGTTCCGAAAGTCCCCTTTAAAATCAATGGCCAGATCGATATTTCTTTTCCTGAAACTTCGAGCCAATGAACGAACCCTGAGCCATTTTACGGGCGACCATTCCCAATTTGTCCAAGGGATAAAAACGGAGACAACCTCATCGGCAATATTTAAATCAGTGACAAGATCCTTCGCGCTTTCGCAACACAATAATACCAGTTTTGATTCTGGGAAAGTGCTTTTCAATACCTTTAATGCTGGTATTATCAGAAAAACATCACCAATTCGATGATACTCGGAGACAAGAATAGATTTTATTTCAACTTCATCTAACGAGTAAGTTTTTCTGAAAAGATTGAAAAACAAATAAAAAGGGGCAATAATTACACTAATAATTCGAGACAAGAAAAGAAACTTTGGATTATAAACCTGGTTTGTCATACAGGCAACCCTATCGATCTATAATAATCATATAGTTTTTTCGATACTTTTGTTATGTCATGATATTTTTCAACCCACGCTTTTGCATGTTTCCCACGATCAAATATTCCCGTTCTATTTTCCGTTAGTTGGGTTAAAGTTTCTTCAAATATTTCACCGTTAACTGGCATAAATGGGTGATCCGGAATAAAGGACCGATAAGATTCATTCATTTCCGTCAATGTGCAAATTCCCATGGACAGTGATTCAACGGAATTCATACCATAGCCCCAGCCGCCTTTATCGCCCATTTGATCAATATAAATATCTGATTTTGCTTTGCGTTCCAATGCTTCAGCATGAGAGACATTTTCAATAAGGTCAAACTCAATCAATTTTTCCGATTCCAATTTTCTGCAAACTGAAATGATTAAATCAGATCCTTTATAAAAACGGTTTGTGGGAGCATGCGTAACAAGGATTTTTTTATTCAAACCATCTTTGGGTTGAAATTTCTTTGTATTGAATGGTAGAAAAAGATAATGGATATCTGGATGTTTTTTTAGAAGATCTACTTCATTTGTCAGATTAAGGTCAGACAAGGAGTTCATCATCGGCATGACGCCACGGGTCCGAAGGTCTTCACCGTGATAATGACAGATAATCTTTTTATTCTGAGCTTTTAATTCCTGAACAAAAAATTCATCCTTCAAAAAATCCATCCCACTTTCAAAATGTACTACATCGAAATCATACAAATTGTGTTCATTAATGGCCTTTAGTACCATTGGGCGCCACAGCCAATCCCTAAATTTAAAAAATTGTGAATCGAACCATCCTTCCGGTTCCCAAACGGGAGGACAACCTTTTTTTTTCTTAAAATATCCTTCCTCTCCTCGGTATCTTTGATACACTTGATTCCGTAGACCGGCCAACCATGGTTCGGTGAAATTGAAGGGTAGGTTTAGGCAAATATCTTCTTCAAAATTCTTTGGAGATTTAAAAAAAGTGACCGTTCGGCATACATTGCCCTGGGCTTCATGTTCTTTCTTCCAAAGTGTGAGTGTTCCTACGGTGTTTTCAGGGGAGATATATAAAATTTTCAAAGCTAATATTCAACGCGGATAATTTAATTTTATCCAAGGGATGGAAACGGATTGTTTTCCCGTTTCATCCTTCGAATTGACTGAAATTTTTACTGGAGTTTGTTCAAACAATATTTTAGTTTTTTTCGGGGAATCCGTATAAAAAGTTAAACCTTGTAAATGTTCGTGTTTTACCAATTTAATACCAACAGGCGTTTCAATTTCTTTAGACACATGAATTTCCATTTCATCATTCATAATTTGTGTTTGAAAAATAAGGTTTTCACGCATTTCCTTATATTTCAACAATCTGGATGTTGTAGTCATAAACACTGTTTTGTCAATTGTTTTCCGTTTTAAATAATCCAAATGTTTTATCAGTAATTGGGGCAATCCAGTCATTTTTACATGTTCATTAAAATGAGTATATAAAATCATAAATCCCCGGTTTTTTATAAGTTGGTTGATGATGCGTGGTGAAAGTTGTGTTGCAAGTTCATTAACATCTAATATGTTCTCCCTGCCCCAGGCATTAATGAAACGAGTGAATTCCCATCCTTGTGTTCCATCCCGAAATCTGATTGATGCACAAAGCTGATTTCCATCATCGTAGATTGGATCTATCACATTTCTATAGCGAGTATGTTTCATCAGCCATTGAATCATTCTTTTCGTGTAAACAGATAGCGTATGATCTGCATCCTGGCCAATAATGTGAGTTGTTTTCCCTATCCAAAAATATTCGCAACCTGCTTCGGTAGTTAAATCCATATGATATGCAGGATGATCCGGATCATCGCCATGCATATTCCTGTAATTCCCAACTTTTTGGTGATTCAATCCTAT
>CAYNPR010000032.1:0-12165 GCA_964399115.1 uncultured bacterium
CTTTAAAAGTCAGAGCAAAGATTGTACCCAAGGCCATGGCAATTAATACTTGCCAGTGAAGTTTTAGTTTAAACACGAATATCCTTTATTTAGAATCATATATAAGTTAATGGTGCTTCAAATTATGGGAAATAAAAAAAGCCTGTATGCCATAGGGGTTTTTTATTTGGGAGATTGCCAAAAGCAGCCATAAACTTTTCGTGGATCATGCAAAGCCCAACATTCATAAAATCGCACTATCTTATTTTTTTCTTTTTTGGGCTGGGTTTTTCCCAGGATGATATAGTATCCGGTCCTTATAAATTATCCGATCCTGAACTGTTTTATGACAGATACACACCCAGTGCAACTGACCGGGTCATCTCCCGCTCAAAATATTTGGATCAGCTTCAGGGTTTTTGGTTGGCTCAATGTATCGCAAACTGGACGGGACTGATCACTGAAATGGACAAGGTTGAGCCGCCTTTTTATACCGATGAAAATTGGGGTGGTCCGGATCAGCGAAATATCTGGGGGAATTTTGGTCCATCGCCAACGAACACGATTGAATATTATTTTATATTTGATGGAGACATCTGGCCTGCTGATGATGATACCGATATCGAATATATGTACCAGCATCTAATGGATGTCCATAATGTGAGTATCCTTCTTCCCGAACAGATCAGAAGGGGTTGGCTGCGTCATATCCATTCTAACGAGGATGCTCCCAATGGAGAAAATTTCCTATGGGTATCAAATGAGACTGCTTATTACCTCATGCAGGACGGTCATCTGCCACCGGTCACAAGTGAACCGGTAAATAATCCCAATTACGAAATGATCGATGCCCAATTGACCACTGAAATATTTGGTCTTTTTTCTCCAGCACGGCCGGATATAGCACTGCGAATGGCTCATCTGCCTATCCGGACAACTGCAAAGAATAATTCTGAGTGGGTGTCGGAATTTTATGTCATCATGTATTCGCTAGCCTCCTATGTTGAGAGCACTTTGAATATGAAAGAGAAGATTTTCTGGTTATCGGAGCAGGCACGAGAAAAATTGCCGGATGCCTCCTATGTTGCCGGTATGTACGATTTCATAAAAGCCGACTATAATGCCAATCCTGATAAAAATGACTGGGAGAAAACCCGGGACGCGGTTTTTACCCGCTATCAGTTGGGTGGTGCCGATGGCTATGTCTATAACAAATCTTTTGATGCAGGAATCAATTTTGCAGCCAGCCTGGTAAGCCTCTTCTACGGAGAAGGTGATTTACCCAGAACAATACGGATCGGGACTCTCACAGGGTGGGATTCGGACAATCCTACAGCAACGTGGGGTGGATTGCTGGGTTTCTTGTTAGGCAAGGAGGGCGTTGAGCAGGCTTTTGGTAAATCCAATCTCTCCGACACCTACTGGATAAGCAGAACACGAAGGAACTTTCCCGATCATACCCTGGATGCGGATGGTGAAGATACCTTTCCTCTTATGGCAGAACGGGGTATATATATTATTGACCGTGTTGTTATGGAAGAAATGGGTGGTGGCGTTGATTTGGAAAAGGACATATGGTATATCCCACTTAAAGGTGGAACATATTAGGTCTTAAAAAAATTATATTAATCGTAATATTCATTCATCCTCAGATTTAAACAATTATATGAAAATTTCGTTCTTGAATAAAAATATGTGTCTAATTAATATTTATATCATTCATGAAAGAGACTATGAATAAACCTATAATTCTTTGTATATATTTTATTTTAGTTGAAATGGCCCCATCTCAGGATCATTGGGAAACAGCCATTTATGCTGATGACGTATGGTCATATGTGGTCCCGGAATCAGAACTGCCATCTGAATGGAATACCCTGGATTTTGATGATTCGGCATGGTTGCCGGGACCCGGCGGAATCGGTTACGGTGATGGTGACGATGGCACTGAGATTTCCCCCGCCATTTCCGTTTATCTCCGCAGGGTTTTTATGGTGTCAGATACAGCCAACCTCGTCAGTGCAATCCTCCACGCCGATTATGATGACGGGTTTGTGGCTTATCTCAATGGTTTTGAGATCGGCCGCTCATCTAATTTAGGTGACCCGGGTACTTTTGTCTCTTTTGATGGAGCCACGAATGGTGACCATGAAGCACAGCTTTACCAGGGCGGATATCCTGATGCTCACGCCTTGGATTCACTACAGTTATCTTCTTTATTAATAACGGGGAATAATGTTTTGGCTGTTCAGGTTCATAATGTGGGTTTCAACTCATCTGATATGTCCAGCAATTTTTTCCTGTCTTTTGGGATCGCTGATGGCTCCACTTATTATGGACCAACACCAGGCTGGTTCCAGGAACCGTTTGCTTTTTCTGAATCGAATCTTCCTATAGTGGTCATTGATACGGACGAACAAGAAATATTGAATGATCCCCGCATTACCGCCCACATGGGCATTATCGACAATGAAACAGGTCTAAACCAAATTGGTGATCCATTCAATGGTTATGATGGCCAGATCAGTATTGAGATCCGTGGTTCATCTTCACAGATGTTTCCCAAAAAACAATATGCCTTGGAAACACAGGACATGGATGGAGAAAATCTGAACGTATCCATATTGGGCATGCCGGAAGAAAACGATTGGATTCTTTATGCCCCCTACAGTGATAAATCACTCGTTCGCAATTTTCTCGCATATGAATTGGCTCGGGATATGGGAAGGTACGCCAGTCGAACTCGTTTCTGCGAATTGGTGATCAATGAGGATTATAAGGGGCTGTACGTTTTCATGGAGAAAATCAAACGGGATAATAACCGGGTGGATATTTCCAAACTGGAGCCCGATGAAACGTCCGGTGATGATTTGACAGGTGGTTACATACTGAAAGTGGATAAGTGGGATGGTGAAAATAACGAAGGCTGGTGGTCAGATTCGCCTTTGCCTGAGTATGATGGCGTCTGGTATCAGTACCACTATCCAGAACCGGATGATATTGTAGAAGAACAACGCGAATATATCATAAACTATATTTCTGATTTCGAGTCGCTTATGGCCAGTGAATCCTATACCGACCCTGATGCGGGTTATTATGAACAGGTATATTTGGGATCGTTCATAGACGTATCCCTTATGAGCGAAATTTCCAAGAATGTGGACGCCTATCGCCTCAGCGCTTATATGTACAAAGATAAGGACAGTGAGGATGATCGGCTTACCATGGGTCCCATCTGGGACTATAACCTGGCTTTTGGCAATGCAGACTATTATGATGGCTGGAGTTCTGAAGGATGGCAGATGGATGTTGAATTAGGAAATGATGGTTTCAAGATCCCGTTCTGGTGGTACCGGCTCTGGGATGATGAAACGTTTTTAACTGCTTTTAATCAACGCTGGAATGAACTTCGGCAAACGGTATTTTCCTATAATCATATTATGAATACCATCGATTCTGCGGTAACGGTAATTGGTGAAGCACAGGATCGAAATTTTCAGCGCTGGCCGATACTGGATGAATATGTCTGGCCCAATGCCTATGTGGGCGGATCGTACGAAAATGAGATAGATTATTTAAAAGACTGGATCACAAACCGCCTTGATTGGATGGATCAGCAACTCTTTTTAAGCGTCAGGTCGGTCCAATCACCCACCCGTTATAAATTAGATAATGCATTTCCAAATCCTTTCAACCCGAAAACCACAATAGGATTTTCTATACCTCGGGCTGAGCAGGTTACTTTAAATATCTATGACATGATGGGTAGGAAAGTAAGGAATCTGATCTACGGACAGGAGACCGCTGGCACCAAGTCAGTACAATGGAATGCCACCAACGATGCTGGCTCGCCCGTTAGTGCTGGTATCTATTTGTATGAGATACAGGCAGGTGACTTTAGGCAGGTAAAAAAGTTGGTATTAATAAAATAGATTTACCCTTTTCACAACATCAAACCCCACACTCGTGGGGTTTGATGTTTATGGGATGATCGGTAGATTTAAATATAAAATGGAGAGATTGTTATGAAAGTTGAATATAAGAGGATGTTTCTTGGTGTTGTTTTAGGAGCAGTTGGTGTTTTTACCATTTTATTTCTGCTTGGTGATGTTGAGGCAGAATTTTCTGTAACAACAGACGAACATTCAGATAAGATGGATAAAAATATAGACATTAGAATAGAAAAGACTGTTGAAAATGGTCAAGACTTCACAAATGTTGTAGTAAAAGGCAGTGGCGATGTCACAAGAGAAGACCTTGATAAAGATTTGGAAAGACTTTTTAAGGAACACGGTATTAATAAAAATGATTCAAATATTAGCATTGAAATGGAAATAAATAGTTAATCATTTTTTTCAGGTATACAGAATCGTAGTACTGGCATCAGACCATCTCCGTAATTTCATATTGAAGAAATTATTAAAATCAGATAAATAAAAAGAAATGTGAAGAATGATTACAAATAATTTATCTTTTAAGGAAATTCCGATCATAGATATTGCTCCACTGATTGTTCCCAACAGCAATCCAAAATCAATACGTAAAACTGTGAAGAGAATAGGGGATGTCTGTAAAAATATTGGGTTTTTTTATATAAAAAACCATGGAATTCCACAGGATCATCTTGATATTGTGATCCCGGTGATGCAAGAGTTTTTTAATCTGCCAGTAGAAGAAAAAGTCAAAATTCATATTAGTAAATCGGATGTATTCCGAGGTTATACGCCCCTGGGTAAGGAATTCACCAATGAAAAGTATGACTGGCATGAATGTGTAGATTTTGGACTTGATCTTGAATCTAACCATCCTGAAGTAATAGCAGGGAAACAATTGGTAGGCCCCAACCAATGGCCGGAGAACCAACCTAATTTTAAAAAAGTTCTGGAGAAACATTGGGATCTTATGATTATATTGGCAAAAAAGATCACGGAAGGATTGGCTATGAGCTTGGGATTGGCGAAAGGCTATTTTTCACCTTTTATGAGCAAATCTCACAGTTTCATGCGAATTTCAAATTATCCCCCATACGGAAAAAATCAGGAAGAGAATGTAGGTGATGGAATCGGGGCTCACATTGATTACGGATTTTTCACCATTTTACTACAAGATAATATCGGTGGGCTGGAAGTAAAAAATACGGATAACGAATGGGTCAGTGCCCCGATAATCCCAGGCACCTTTCTGATCAATATTGGTTATATGATCCAGCGTTGGACCAATGATTATTATAAAGCAACCGTTCATCGTGTAATTCCGCCAAAAAATAAAACTCGTTGCTCTCTTCCATTTTTCTTTGAGCCAAACTTTGATACTGTAGTGGTTCCATTGGATGAATTTTGTAGTAAGGATAATCCACCTCAATATGCGCCATTCCATTTTGGTGATTATCTTGAGCGTACATTCAAGACAAGTTATTCCGAAACAATGATATAACTCCTCTACTGTAGTTGATACAGATTCTCGCCTACTTGTCTGCTTTTGACTGAGGGTTTTTTATATCTTATTTTTTTCTTTAGTCAGTTCTCCATTATTCAGATATGGTAAGGGTGTCTGATATAACATCCATAGGTAATTCAAGAAATTTTTCAGAGAAAATAAATAATGAATCTCCGCCAATGGCATTCACCAGTTCCGTTGGTATATAATCATGTTGAATCCGGAAAAATGGCGTGATTCCATAGCTTCCTGGTTCCAGATCAAGATGCTCAGCATTGATCAGGAATTCCCAGGATATGGATTGGTTATCTTCATAGGAAAAATTTCTCAATTGATCATTCACTACATTCCCGTATTCATCATAACCGGAAAACCGGTACATGTAAACAGGTGCATCATTGCCGTCTACAGGGTTGAAAAACAATCCTGAATGAAAATTCATACCACCGGGATGCCAAATGTACTTGTAGGCAAATAAGCTGGTTGATTGATAGGTAATAATCTCAAACTCAACTTGAAGAGTATCATTGGAATCAAGATCATTTTCAGAGAATTGAAGAATTGTCTCACCGGATAATATCTTTTTAAGAGTAATCTGTCTCAGCAATTCTCCATCCTGGGAAAAATCGGTCTGTTCTTTCGAAAAAAGACCATCCGTGAAATAAATAGTGGCTGATTCCAGTTGGTAATTGTAAATGAAAAAATAAATGATAACAGGGCCCGTTAGGTTTCCGTCTAATGCCTGGGAATTACTGACAGGGATGCTAAAATACCCTGCTGAATCCGTGGTTGTATAATAATCTATGGATTCCATCCAGACTGAAATGGGTATATCCGTTTGCGTGTTTTCAGCCATTAAGGAACCCGAGACGGTTAATGCCTCCGTATTCTGAGCATCCCAAAACGGATTGGACTTACAGGAAAAGACCATAAAAAAGAAAAGGGGAAGAAATATTTTTTTCACTATTTCCATGATAAACCAAAACCCAGATTTATTCTTCGATCAAATAATGAGATACCATTCAGTTCTTGGGAATCATTCATCAAATTTTTGCCTGATAAACTTATGGTGGCTTTGTAGTCTTTCAATGTTATTATAAATGACAGGCTGATATCAAACGTATTGATCGGAATCAACCTATTCTGAAAATATTCACCTGATTCTTCAATGGTTGTAAGTTGACGTGAGCTTTCTTTACGATGGATCAGCATCAATGTGAACCCACTTCCAGTCACGATTAATTTATTTCGAAGCATCTTTTCAGGCTGCAGTTGAAATGCGATTGGATCGGAAAAATGATATAATGAATAGTATGATGAAAATTGAATGTGTTCATGAACGGATCTCAGTGATAAGTGTGAGTCAAACCCGGATAAGCTGACATTTCCAAAGTTGATAGGGAATTGAATGGGCATACCTGAAAATTGGATTTGTTTGATCTTATTTGTATAATGATAATTAAATCCGGAAATACCTATGGAAAAATAACCGGAATTATCGATGGAAATTTTTTCCACTTTCAGCCCTGCTTCATAGGTCGATTTATGTTCAGGAAGCAACCCCAAAGAAAAGGATGTCGCTGAATGAATTTGATTTGAAATCATTTCACTTACACTGGGGAACCTATAGACGTTACCAACATTTGTATAAATCAGCACTCTGTTCTCCTTTTGGATACTTAGAAAAGATGTTGTGAATAATGAACTCGCCTCCTGCCAGTTTTCATCCGATGTATTTTCTGTAGATCCTGCACCAGGTGCGTCTGAAACAATCTGTCTATTTAATACGATTTTTACATCCTTCAATTGAAAATCCCGATCCAAGTCTGGGTTAATGAGTTCAAGAGAGCCCGTAATAAGTGAATTGTATTGATCTATTAAAAAAGTCATGCTGTCCCTTTCCCAGTTCGAGGTCAAAGCTGATGTTTCACCCCATAGTTTAATGGTCGCATTTCGAATAGGTTTCTGATAGGAAAATCCATATCCAAAACTTTCTCCCTCTTTATCGATCTTTGCAGGAGTGGTGGATTCTACTCCTGTATTTTTTTGATAAAGACCGTGGAGCGTGATTGATTCACCCATTGGACCCTCATAGATTATTTTACCGATCATATTTTGCAGATTCAATGAAAGCGAATTTTCGGTTCTGTCATTTTGAAATTGTTTTTCATTCTGGAACGCCATTCCTCGAAATTCAAGTTTCTGCCCCTTTTTCATACCAAAATGAATGAATTGTCGATTAAGGCCTGTTATGATCTCCGGTTTCTCAGCGTCTACATAAATCTGGGATAATTGACTTTGGCCGGTCCCACCGTTTACAGATATAGACGAATTTCCCACGGATCCAAAACCATCGTAACCACCATAATTATATGTTCCAAATTGCTGTGTAAAAGTTGCGCTGGGTCCATAGGTCAATTTTGGAATAAAGTTGATTGTTCCGGATGATGCCATTGCTGTTTCGTGGCTCCCTTTGACTAATTCCATCCCGGACAATCCGGAGAAGGAAAAAATGGACAAGTCCAGCATAGGGTCTCCCATAATGTTGATTCGAACCCCATCATATAAAAAGATCATTTCTTCCGGTGAAGATGCCCGCACTGAAACAAATTTTTCACCATTCATGTTTTCATTCATTACAACGGATTGTTCACTAAATAATGCATCACCTAAGTCCGTAAATCCACGAACGGACAATTCTTCAGTGTTTATGGAGATAACGTTATTCTTTGTCTCGAATTCATCAAACTGCCGACGACTTTGGCCCGTTACGTCCAATCGATCAAATTCCAACACTTTTTGCGTCAATACAACTACGGTATAGTTCTCAAATTTCCGCATTCTTATGGAATCTGTTTCAAAACCAATGTGTTTGAAAATACAAAGCGAATCATTGTCGGCTGGGATAAATGTGAATTCACCCGAATGATTCGTTTGGGTTCCGGAATTCGATGGCTTGGAAACAATGTTTACGTTTGGTAAAACGGCTCCGTTTTTATCTGTGACCCGACCCATAATTAAGTTTTCTTGAGCGAGTGAGATGCTGATCGGAAAGGTGATTAATAAAATATATCTTAAATGAATCATTAATATGAACTTAAACCAATGCCATTTCAGATGTCGAAAATAATTTGCGCTTTTCATCGTATGAAGCCAGACAAAACGGAATTATTTTTTATCCTAGATTTCAATATCCATTAATAATGTTTAACCATCCAAAATTACAATTATTGAAGAACAGTTTTTTACTGTCCACGATTCCGCGGGCATTCGTTGCCATATTCGTTCTTCTTCAGATTGCTGCAATGATGGTCTATCCAGGTGGAACGATCCATGATGAAACCACGGTTGGCCATTCATTTACAAAAAATTTCTTCTCTGATTTGGGAACGTATGCCACCCAAAATGGGTCACCGAATTTCTACTCTATGATCTTATTCTGTTTTGCATTGGTCCTTGTTGGCACGATCTTTATCCTGTATTACCTTGCATTACCACAATTATTTCTTGAGGATAAGAACATGTATTGGTTCTCAGTGGCGGGGTCAATTTTTGCCTTTGGCGGGAGCCTCAGCTTGATCGGGACGGGACTTACCCCTTCCGACCTGTACCTTGACGCCCATATTATTTTCGCAAATTGGATATTTAGAGCATTTTTGGTAACGGCATTTTGTTACACAGTGGTCATTCTTCGAACCGACATACTGCCGAACAAATACGCAGTGGGTTATGGAATTTTTACGGCATTGATCGCTATCTATGTTGGCGTATCTGAATTCGGTCCGGAACCAAGAGACAGCGAATGGGCTATGATTTTTCAGGTCGTAGCCCAAAAAATGATTGTTCTTACCTTTTGCCTGTCCGTCGTTTATCAGACATTCGGTTTTTCCGATAAAAAGGCTGCAATTTTAGATAAATAAAACTATTCCTTCAAAATCGACTTTCCGTTTGTATCCCACCTTTTATAATCAACTAAAACCCCGTTTATGTAACTGACTTCTTCTTTTTTCTGTCCGTTTTCATACCACCGAATCCATTTACCATTTAATTCTCCATCCATGAAAGTTACTTCTTCTTTCTTATACCCATTTTCAAACCAGCCAATCCATTTTCCATCTTGTTTTCCATCCTTGAGAGTTCCTTCAAACGCCTTTCGTCCATTCTCATGCCATTCAATCCCTTTTCCCTCTAATTTACCACCCTTGAAAGTTTGCTCTTTTTCCTTGTGCCCATTCTCATGCCACATAGTCCATTTGCCGTTCTTTTGTCCATTCTTGTAAGTCCCTTTCTCTTTTTTCTGTCCGTTTTCATACCATTGGGTCTCCTTCATTATTTCCAGTTTACCCATAGATTCTCTGTAGGTTTTGATGGATTTTGGGTATCCATTATCATGTAATTCGTTTATTATTTCATGTGTTTGGGTAAACGCAGCCGATACCATGTACACCAAGATAATTAATAATGTTTTTTTCATTTCAATTCTCCTTTCTCAAATCTACACATCTACCCATAAACAACAAAACTCTACTCTATCTTCATTTTGTCATAAATGACACATGAATTGAGATTGATGCTGAGGAAAGAATAATGATGTCTTATTAATATGACGCTATTTTTATTTTCCGATCTTCGTTATCCATTAAAAATCGGTACTTAAGTATTATAGGAAACATCGTATTGAACGTTATTTGACGGACTTGACACAACGAAACCCATTGTCGCTTCCCCAGTAGTCTGGAATGCCTTCGAAGCGAGATGCAACCCGGCAACCCTCGTCACTAAGGCTCCAACTGCCGCCGCGAAGGGCACCATTCTCTCCTGATTTTGGACCTTGCGGATTATTTTTTGGAGAAGACGAATAATAATCGGGGTGATACCAATCGGAACACCATTCCGATACATTACCGCTCATATCGTAGAGCCCCAGTTCATTAGGCTGTTTCTTTCCCACAGGATTGGTCATGTTGTTTGAATTTCCACGGCACCAACCCACACCATCAAGATTGTTGCCGCCACTGTACGTGTAGTTTCTACTTTCGTTACCCCCTCGGGCGGCATATTCCCATTCGGCTTCAGTTGGAAGCCTAATTGTTTCATCGATCTCTTCACTCAGCCATTCACAAAAAGCAATGGCGTCACGCCGTGTAACGTAAATGACGGGCCGATCTCCACGGCCCCAGCCTTCATCATCAGGTTTTTTCCTATCGGTGGCATCACAGAAAGCATCATACTGTTCGAAGGTCACTTCCGTCGTACTTATGTTGAAATCCGATAGTGTTACCGTATGAACTGGTTGTTCATCCGCTGTCCAACCATTTTTCTCTTCCTTTAAAATACTGCCAATATTAGGATCGGGTTGACCCATCTCAAAAGTGCCGCCCCTCACCGTAACAAAATCCGGAATAATTGGTACAATTGCACGACCATCTTCTGTCCACCTTATATAATAAACTAAAACCTCATCTTTGTAAATCCTTTCTTCTTTCTGAATTCCATTTTCATACCATTCATCGTATAAACCGTCCAGCTTTCCGTTTTTGTAGTTTTTCCCCAGCCTTAATTGTCCATTGTCATACCACCATCTACATAATCCATTTCTTTCTCCAACTTCGTAGCGGATTTCATGTTTTAATTGGCCATTTTTATCCCACTGTCTTTCAAATCCATGCCATTTTCCGTCTTTGTAATTTTTTTCTAGTCTTGGTTGACCGTTTTCATGCCACCAATGCTCACTCACTTTTTCTCGTGACCAATTATATGTTTCTTGTTTCCATTTCTTTCCATTTTTATCCCACCATATTTTATCTCCTTTACGTTCTATCCATTTGTAGGTTTCTTCTTCTCTCTTCTGTCCATTTTTATCCCAATAAATCCATAAACCATCGTCTTTCCCATCGCTGTATTTCTGTACAGATTGCTTCTGTCCGTTTTCATGCCAGGAAGTCCATAGGCCATCTTCTTTTCCTTCATTGTATTTCCCTTCTTTTTTCTTTTGTCCGTTTGCATACCAATAAATCCATAATCCGTCTTCCTTCTTATTCTTGAGAGTCCCTTCTACTTTCTTTTCTCCATTTTCATAGTATTCAAGAACAAAAGTCCATTCATCAACAAGGTTTCCATCTTTATAACTTATTTCTTTTTTCTTTTGTCCATTTTTATCCCAATAAGTCCATAACCCTTGTCCCTTCCCATCACTATATATTTTTTCAGATTGTTTCTGTCCGTTTTTATGCCAGGAAGTCCATAGGCCGTCTTCTTTTCCTTTATTGTATTTTCCTTCTTTTTGCTTCTGTCCGTTTTCATGCCAATAAGTCCATAAACCGTCTTCCTTCTTATTCTTGAGAGTCCCTTCTATTTTCTGTTTTCCATTTTTATAGTATTCATAAACAAAAATCCATTCATCAACAAGGTTTCCGTCTTTATAATTTGTTTTTTTCTTCTTCTGTCCATTTTCAGCCCATTCAGTCCAAAAACCGCGTTTTTCACCCATTTTGTAATACCCTTCTAGGTATTTCTGTCCATTTGCATACCATTTGGTCCATTGGCCATTTTTTTGTCCATTTTTGTAAAAGTCCTGATTATTTTTCCGTCCATCCTCATAACATTTGGTTTCCTTAACCAATTCCAATTTACCTTTTATTTCTTTGTACGTTTTGATGGACTTGGGGTATCCGTTATCGTATAGTTCGTATGTTACTTCATGTGTTTGTGCAAAAGCAACTGACGTCATAAACAGTGAAATAATTAGGA
>CAYNPR010000033.1:0-12135 GCA_964399115.1 uncultured bacterium
GGTCAGGTTTGTGAAATCACAGATTGATTCAGGAACCGAGGGTAATTCGTTATATCCTAAATCCAAAAAATAAAGGTTTTCCAAATTCCCTAAATTATCCGGGAGTGAGAAAAGAACGTTATTATTCAAATACAGATTTATGAGACCCGTCAATTCACCAAATGCATTCGGTAAGGTTGAGATACGATTCCATTCCAAATAAAGAGACACAAGATCTGTCCAATTCCCAATATTATCCGGTAAATAATAAATCGTATCGTTCACTCCGGAACTATTCCCATAATTTCCGGAAACCAGGAAACGTAGCCGACCATTGAACCAGGTTTGGGTTCCCAATTCCAATGGCGAATCATATTCAAGACCGTTTATTGAGATCAGGCTGTCCAATACAACTACATCATCATCGTATAGGCATGAATCACCTACCAGGATCGTTACGTTCGAAGGAAGATTCGGATAATAAGTGAATGTACTATCGCATTGGGCGGACAACTCTCGCATTGCCAGAAGCATCATCAAAAAATTAATCTTCCTGATCATTTCAGGTATATAATCTTTTTTGTTTCGATTCGGTCGTCAACCGTCAATTTCACGAAATACAATCCTGAAGGTTGATTGCCGACATTCCATTTTACTTCATGGAAACCTGACCCAAGATTTCCGTCTACCAATGTTTCAACACTCCGTCCAGTAAGGTCCATAATTTCCAATTGTATGGGATCATCTACTATTGAAAATTGAATGGAAATGGATGAATTAAATGGATTTGGGAAAACAGATTGGATCGTAAACGCATTGGGAATGTCCGACCTGTCCTTATCTACGCTTAAATATTCACAACTGTCCGGGATAACCGCATACGGGTTATAGTTTATCGCATCGGGATCCATGCAACCATAACAATTTAAACTGTCACCGCCACAAATGATTCTAAACTCTAGCTCTTGTGGATAACCAGGAGCATTCTTGGACGTAACAAGTAATTCTAGGCTTGTGGAGCCTAAATCTATTTGAGACATATCAATAGCAAGAGGGGCAGTTGAATATTTATCAACAAATAATGAATCTATCTCATGGTTTTCAAAAAAATAGTCATTTACGTGAAAGGTTAAATCATCTCCAAGCCAACCTTTATTTACTATGTTTATTCTCAAGTTATGGCTTGTATCAATAGCAACGAAAGGATCTGATGTTGCTCCATTATAATCTTGAAGAATTATAGTAAATGCTGATGGATAAAGATTGGGAATTCTTTCATCTCGCATAATATGAACCGCAGAATTATTCAGCTTAACATTGAGGTGCCATACAATTTCATCATCACCGTTGAGTTCAAGAATGTTACCCGTGTCACCAGCAGATATTAATGTATGACCGTTAGGCATCCGATCGCATTCACTGTTTGGTTGCGTAAACATGCTATCCGGTAAAATGTATTCCCATACTATTTCCGCTGAAGGAACATTTTCGTCTATGGCAATTTCCAAGCATCTGGAAATTTGGGGAGTATTATGGGTTCCGTTGTCAAAAAACAATATATTCCCGTTATCTAGTTTTTTTACATTATGTTGGCGAGAGTTATTGATGTCTTCGGGGAAGTATTGTTCTAGCATCAAGTCAGGATCCCCCAATTGCCATATTACATTGCCCGTATCATAATCAATTTTGAGAATTCGAGATATATTTCGAATTGATATATAAACAGTGTTTGTAGCATCATCATAATGGACTGAGTTTGTGTGAGTCCAATCAAAATAAGTTCCATTCCAATGATCACTATCATACGGATTATACTCCTCAAGACTTATGTGGTCAAAAGTGTTCCACTCCCACAACATATTGCCCTCTTCATCAAACTCTAGGACTATGTCTCCTCCCCATATAACAGAATCTGGACAATTCCCACAGTCAGGTGGTGAAGGATGCTCTTGGTAAGTTCTTAATAATCCAAAGTATGTTTGTTTGGAAGTTTTTATAATATCATGATGATAAAAACCTGCAGATGGCTCAGGTAACTCAAAAATGATTTGTCCATCTAATCCGACTTCATAACCAGTTTTATAGCCGTTGTTACCCCATACGGTACCACACATATTGCCATTTCTCAACATTTGAATCGCACAAAAATTAGCATCATCTTCCAGATTACTAAACCACAAAGGATCTCCATACATGTCCAAGGCAGTTGAATACCCAATTTGCCTAAAATCAAGAAGGTTGATTCCCAGAGTATAATCATCTACATCTAATTCAAGTAAGTTGATGTTATTTGGAAAATTAGTTGGCAACTGTGACAGTGAAAAAGACAGTGAATCAAAACAATGTATCGTATCAATGCCATACATCCCACAAACAGTCCACCGATAAGACTTTCCCCATTCTAAGTTTCCCCCTTCATAAACAAGACAATTTGAACTATCTAAAGTATTGTAGGTAAATCCGCTTTCGATATCTGTCAAACTCAGTGTGTAATAATCCGCTTGCGGAACCTGGGGCCATCTAAATAAAACCTGTTTATATGTTAATTCCGAATCGGGTTCAGGTTTAAACCCTTGGGCAAATAATAATGCAAAGTACCAATGTAATAAAAGTATTCGTTTCACATCAAATTCTAGGGTGCTATTTAATCAGTACCAATTTCCTTGTTGCTCTAGAGTGCGGGGTAACTAAACGATAATAATAGGTCCCGCTGGGAATATCCTTGGCGTTCCACACTACTTGGTGTGAACCGGGTTCAGCCCAACCAATCAGTAATTCATCCACCTTTTCACCAAGGAGATCATAGACCGACAGGTTTACATACTGTAATTCTGGCAAATCAAAACGAATAGTCGTTGAAGGATTGAACGGGTTTGGATAGTTCTTATAAAGGTTGAAAGAATTTGGCAAGAATGTTGAAAAAATATTCACATTGTCACAATCTTGAGGTGCATAAACAGGAAATGAATAGTAGAACTGATCCAGGCTGATGTTCAGGTTTTCGCTGTTTTCAACACATTCGGGTAAATTTTCACAAAGGTAATTTCCACCTATTGCAAAATAAGGGAGAAAAAAGGGATCATTCTCACTCCATTCCAAATTTAGGTCGCAAAAACACTCAGGCAATTGGTCTAGTTGATTGTTGAAGAGCCATAGATAGTCCAAACTTAGCAGATTGCAAATAGAATTTGGTATAGACTCGATCTCATTATATCCCAAGTCTAAAAAAAATAAATTTTCCAAATCACCAATGCTTTCTGGGAGACCTACCAAATCATTGTTAGAAACAAACAGATTAACCAAACTGGTTAATTGGCTAATACTTTCCGGCAATTCCGTCAGGGCATTCCACTCAAGGTAAAGACTGGTTAACTCACCAAGATCACCCATGTTATTAGGCAGCCATTCCAATTTTTCATTTACACCTCCAAAGTAATAACCAGCCACCAGGATTTTCAATCTGCTATTGGACCAGGTTTGCGTTCCCAACGCTAAGGGTGAATCATATTCGAGATCATTTATTGAAATCAGGCTGTCTAACACTGCTATATCATTATCGTATAGACAGGAATCACCAATTAAAATAGTAACATTAGGAGGAAGTTCAGGATAATAGGTGTAAGCACTATCGCACTGGGCAAAAGAAACCTGAATACTCAAAATAAGAAACAGGAAACCAAAATTCTTTTTCATTATTTCAAGTATAATATTTTTTTTGTTACGATCTGTTCGCTTATCGCTAATTTCACAAAATACAGTCCAGATGGATAACCATCAGCATTCCATTTAACTTCATGCAACCCGGGTTCATAATTTTCATCTACTAGCGTTTCTATACCATGTCCAGCAAGGTCTATAATGTTCAATTTTATGGGAAGAAAATTTGCATCTCCTACTGAAAATTGAATGGAAATGAACGAATTGAATGGATTTGGGAATGGTTGCTTCAATTCAAAACCGCGGGGAAGAATCTCACCATCTACAGCCAATGGGCTTGTATAGCCAGTTACGTGAATGATTTTTGTCTTTTCTGGATGGTGATCCGGAACAATACTAAGCGTAATGGCATTACCACCTGTAATTGCAGCAATGTTTCCGGTAAAAACCAATAATTCGGATTCCCCCGGTTCCAAAAAAAGAGATCCAGTGGGTAGATTGAACCAATCCGATTCATCTTCAAGTTCGTATGTGAATGATTGTCCAAAACCTCCTTCATGAACTAAGGAGAATGAAATATCTGAAGACCCCGGTGGAAGATATACGCCAAGGTCTTCACCATTCGTCTGGTAATTATCAATCAATACGCTGAACGCCGTTGGGAAAAGCCCTGGTATCCGGTGTGCCCTGTATACCGCACCATTTGGCAAGGTCAAATTATAATTTGCTTCCCAAACAATATCACCTTCCGTTGTCACTTCCAAGCTTGTACCACCGCCGCCGACCGTGGTAATTAGGACGTTCCCATTCTGTAGTTTATGTGTATTACCGGAAGCAAAACCAAAAAGATCATTTGGCAATTCATAGGACCAAGCGAGTTCGGCTGAATAATTACTCCCTGACTCCGTTACTTCAATCTCAATTGCCCTAGATACAGGTTCTTCTGTGCCTCGAAACTCCGGACTCAGATTTCCATTATCGAAAGTGAGAATATTTCCATTATCCAATTTCTGGAGACTGTGTTGAAAACTGAACCCTATATCGGTTCCCATATCCACATCACCCGATGCCATCTGGTGCCCCATATTCCAGATGATTTCTCCAGATGGATAATCAATTTTTGTGATTCGCGATAAGTGGCGGGTTGAGATATAAATGGCACTTTCATCTTCATCGAATATGACTGCATTGACGTGGGTCCAGTCATAATGCAGGTCCAGATAAGCTTGATTCCAAGTCCCTCCGTATTGATCGTAATCCACCATATTGAAATTATCGAACACATTCCAACTCCAAACCACATCTTTTGTCTCCTTATCCCATTCGATCAGTTTATCGCCAATCCAAGGGAATTCAATAGTGACACCATTTGCCATAAAACCAAGTGACTGGAATAATGGTGTCCATTCGCCAATGGGGATGGGACCTAAGGAACTTGTTTCCACAATGCCCAAATAATTCCCATTTGAAAGTTGGATCATATCATGGTGGAGAAATTCATCATTTGGTTCGTCCCAAACTGTCCCACCATCATAAGTAAACTCAATTCCAGGTAAATTATTTTCCGTACCAGAGTTCAAATAACATCCAAAAACGTCACCGTATTCCCCGGTACTGTAATAAACAATATTTTCATCACCGGAATTCCAAATTTCCCTTCCAGATTGATCAACCACGGCAGAAAAATAATTAAAGAATGCGCCAAAAACGGTAACGCCCTCCTGAATTTGGCTGGCATTTGAAATTGTTGTCGTTGTTTCGGATAGCTGACTCCCCGTTGTAAAAGAAAATACTTCCGACCAATTTCCTGTCTCCCCTGAAGGAAAAACGGGTTGAATCCGCCAGTGATAGGTCTCATCCCAATCCAATAATTCTTTTTCAATAAATAAAAGGGTGTTGTTTTCTGAAGTAACTAACGGATTTGAAAAGTTGGCGTTTTCACTAATTTGGATATGATAGAAGTTAGCCAGAGGAATTTGCTCCCATTCAAACAAAACCTGGATATGGTTTAATTCCGCTCCGTTCTCGGGATAAAGTAAATCTCCCTTTGCAAAAGAGAATAGAACAAAAAACAAACCGGGAATCAAGTTTATCATTTAGATTAATATATTAGAGATATCATAAAAAGTAAAGTTAAAATTTTATTAAAAAGGATTCAGAAAAAATTTCATCCTTTAAGCCTACGTTGGGTTTGAAATCGGTGATAGCCATTATGGTTTTATTCCCATTCTCATTTTCCATCACCATTCGCCTAGGTGTAATATAACCCTTGATCGTTACGAATTCTGAGATTACAAGGGTCTTCTCTTTTACCGATTCGTCAGTATAAAATTCAATTTTGACAATCTGATAATTTTCCTTGGCCACCCAAATTTTCCTAGCATGATAAGCACTGTTATTTTTTGGCCATGCCATAATGATGGTACATTGATTCCCATCATAAAAAGCGGCACTGACGATCGAAAGACTATCATCGCCAATTTTCCGATCTTCAAGGTCTTCATAGATAAAGTTTGTTCCCATGAATGATTTCATTTTTTCTTTAGTTTTGATACGTTTGGCCGTTTTTAATTTTGGCAGGAAAAACCATTGATCCGTTTTCCCATTGGTATAGATCCAATTCAAGAGTCCCGTACCCTTTACGGCTAATGGCTTGTGAAACCTTACCAAAGATTTTGCCTTGAATTTGCCGGAATGATAAAATTTTCTAAACCGGGTAAATTCCCTAACCTTTATCTTCTCCTTGCCTCTTTTATAGCGAACAATTTCCAATCGAACCTCCATAATGGACATTTCAGGTTTTGGCGTATTCTGCACCCTAAGCATAATTTCCTTCGCAGTTAACGTCTGAGCCGACAATAAGGTACCCAAGCAAAACAATATGATCATTAAATCAATCTTTTTCATTTTCATCATCATGAATAAATAAAAGTGAAATCGGCGTCAGGAAAACACTGATAAGGGAAACCATTAAATAATTTTGTTTGTATTTCAATTCAAAATATCCTGCAACCTGAAGGCAAATAAAAACATATGCAATGATAATTAAATCCAAATAGGAATCAATCAAATTAAAAATAAAATTCAGGTTTATTTGGTTTAATTGTAATGAGTTTATATCCAATCCAGAATAAACGGCATAGATCATCACAATCCCGGATAGGATAAGTAATAACCCGCTTAACGTCTTATCTTTTCTTGAATTTTTCATTGATATAAGAATCTTGGTTTTAACAAACTGGTAAGAGCAGGGAGGGCAGCGAGAGCACCAAAAAGGCAGAATGAGATAGAACCCATAATCAAAATCCCAAATATTTGAACCGGGACAAAAACGGAAAACAATAAAGCGGAAAAGCCTAAAATCACCGACAAGCCGTTGAAAATGATTCCCTTCCCGGAAATCCTGAACGTAGTGGCAATTGCCTCATCCATTGGTTCTCCTTCCTTAATATGATCCCGTAAATGCCATAAAAAATGTACTGTATAATCCACTCCTACGCCTACTAAAATACTGGTCAGCATGGATGTGGTCATATTCAAAGGGATATCCAAATAACCCATTAATCCAAACATCATCATTACAGATCCAGCCATCGGTATCGTTGCGAAAAGCCCACCGATCAATGATCGAAAAACAACCGTCATAATGGTAAGGATAATAAATATTGAGAACAGAAGCGTGATCATTTGGCCTCGCACAACCATACGGCTTAAGACCCCTAACAACGTTGCTCCACCCGTCAGTATAATCGGAGATTCGTCATAAAAGTTGGCTTGGATATATTGTTCCGTATCCTCGACAATTTCCGCGATTGTAAACGTTTGGACTTCCTTTAACCTGAGGAATATTTGTGTGTGTTCCGGCGCTTCCATATCATCCAAAATGAAGTCAAATTCGTCGTCCTCTCCCGAAAGAGAGTAAAGAAACATGTATTGGGCAATAGTTTCACGATCTTCCGGGATAATTTCCATTTCCGGATCTCCGCCATTAAAACCGGCATTCATTTTCTTAATGATGTCAACTATAGAATACGATTTCGTCACTATATCATATTGTTCCTTGACATGGTCCGTCAACATTTCAATATTACGTAAAACTTGCGGATCAAAAATATCTCCTTCCACTAGAATATTCATCTGAGTTGATCCACCAAATGCTTCTCCAATTTCCGTATTGGCGACTCTCAACCTCGAATTCTTTGGGAAATAGTGATCGGGGTTTGTGTCCACTTTCAAAAGGTTTATCCCCATGGACAGCCAAACGCCCACTGCCAGAAGAAAAACCAGCACAGGAACTCTGTACCGAGTAAATATTCTTCCCATCCCAATCAAAAAATTATTGATTCCAGCCATATTGTTCTTTTTCGAAAGATAAGTTGGTCTGGGTACCAAAACCAGAACAGAGGGAATTAAAAAAATACTCAATAGAAATGCGACACAAATTCCAAAGGAAATCAAAGCTCCCATTTCTCTTGCCCTGGGAAGTGCATGGTACGTCAGACTTAGAAAACTAATCACCGTGGTAAGTCCCGCTAAAAAAATGGGAATCCCCAATTTTCGCATTGTTTTTCTTAATATTTCTCCTCGAGATGCGGTAGGATTCAATGACGTAAACTCATAGTAGTGAGAAATAATATGAATTCCATAATTATTGGCAATGGCAATGAGCATGACTGGAATTAAGGTCCCTATAAAAGCCAATGACATATCCATCCAACCCATAATTCCAAACGTCCATAGAATTGAAAACGCAACTACAAAGAAAGGCAGGAATACGCCAGTCCAGCTACGAAAAGAAATCATGAGAAGAAGAACGGCCAAGCCTAGGGCCAAAGGTGTAAAAACCCGCATGTCTCGCTGCATATTTTCGATAACCGTTGCCCTGGTAATGGGTAAACTGGAAACATAAAAGGTTTCCGGTGAATTAAAACGATTGACCAGTTGGAAGACTTCTTGCCTGAATGCAAACTCATCATACTCAAATGAAGATGCAATCTGACCGATAAAACACATTTTACGATAATCACGGGAAACCAGATTATCAATAACTCCATTATTCTCGATTTTCGATATAAATGCCGCGTAGCTCACAGGATCTCTCGGATAATCAACAATTAGGGGTTCAATCTCAATTCCATTTTCTTTAGATAAAATATGTTTCTGTGTAAAAAGTGACGTAACGTTGCCAATCATATCGATTGATTCCAGGGAGTCTTGAAACATGGATAATTTTTTCAGAGTCGAGTAGGAAAACAGGCTGTCGGATTCCACTGCAATGATGATAATGCTGCTCCCGGTGAATAATTCATCCACTTTTTCCATGGATTGGACAATGGAGTGGTCCCTTGGAAGCATGGATTGTATACTGGGATCCATTTCAAGATCAAACACTTTCCATCCTAGCATCACACTAATAAATACAACACCCGCAATGATCGTCCTGGGATATTGGGCGTCAAAATCGAATAATCGTCTTGAAAATTGTCTCAGATTCATAATGGATATAACTTTGAATTTAAAGGTTAAACGGCGACAATGGAATCCGTTCTAATGAAACCTGTCATTTTGTAATTTTTATGGTGTCCGCTCTCAATCCACAATTCAAACAACCGATTGTCCTGTTTGGAAACGGAGAAATTCCATCCCATCCAATTGAATTAAACACTCTAAAAAATGCATCCACAATCCTGTGTGCGGATGGTGCAGTGGATAAATTGTTGTCCCTGGAATTTATTCCAGATTTAATTCTGGGAGATTTGGATTCCCTATCCCGGAATCCTTCGGACTATTCATGTGACTTTATACATCTACCAGATCAATCAAAGAACGACCTGGAAAAAAGCCTGGAATGGTGTTATGAAAAAAATATTGAAAAATTATCTCTTGTTGGGTTTTCCGGTAAAAGGGATGATCATAATATGGCAACACTGTTTCTTTTGGCGGAATACTCTGAAAAGATGGATCTGATTCTTTACACCAATCATTCTACGATTGTATGCATAAATGGACAGCGTGAATTCGATTCTTTGGCTGGACAGGAAATTTCCATGATTTCTCTTCTACCTCCAACCATAATCACCGCTGATGGATTAAAATTCCCAATCAAGGATACGTCTCTAGATTCAACCACACGTGGAATCAGCAATATTGCAAAAGGCAGTCGCTTTTCAATTAACGCCAATGGGCCGGTCTGGGTCTTCCTGAACCACACTGAATGAGCCAATTCCATATTCTTGATTGGGTGATCCTTGGCGCCTATTTCGCCTGCTTGATCTATATTGGTTTTTTTAAAGTCAGGAAACAAACCCAATCCCAGGATGAATTCATTCTCAGCGGTCGGCGGCTGAGCCTTGGCGGATTTATCGCAACATTGGTGACAACCTGGTACGGCGCGATTTTAGGTGTTGGCGAGAACACGTTTAGGCAGGGAATTCAAACTTGGTTCATTTTCGCTTTGCCATATTACGGTTTCGCTTTATTATATGCTTTTTTGATCGCACCTCGAATTCGCCAAAAGAATTTCCTGTCCATTCCGGATCATTTTAGATCTCATTTTGGAGAAGATGCAGGTATCGTGAGTGCTTTGCTCATCACCCTGTTGGCCAGCCCCGCTCCTTACATTTTAAGTATGGGGATTTTGCTGCAGTTTTTATTTGGGATAAATCTTGGATTTGCCCTACTGCTATCCACCATCTTTAGCGTCGCCTACGTATGGAACGGTGGATTTCAAGCCGTAGTCAAAACGGATATTTTTCAATTTATCTTGATGTTCCTGGGCTTTTTTCTCATTGTCGGATTCGCATGGGGTGAGATGGGGTCACCGATATCCCTTATGAATTCCCTTCCATCATCTTATCTCAATCCCCTGGGGAACCATTCCGTACAGTACTTTTTTGTCTGGTTTTTTATTGCGGCGTGGACATTTGTCGACCCCGGCTTTTACCAAAGATGTGCGGCTGCAAAATCGCCGGATACCGCGAAAAACGGATTACTCATTTCCATTGCTTTTTGGGTTGTCTTTGACTGCCTAACCTTGCTGAGTGGGCTTTACGCCATCAAATTGATCCAAACGGACAACGCACTCTTGGTTTATCCTTTGCTGGGCGCGAAACTTTCTCTTCCCATGGGAATTTTTGGTTTATTCATTACGGGTATTTTCGCAACGATCATGTCCACAATCGATTCATTCAGCTTAATCAGTGCAATTACGTTAGGCCGGGATATCCTGTGGAGAATTCAAAGACCCAAGCCACAGACAAATTCAATCCCCATGATAAAAAAAGGATTGGTGATCGTTTCCTTCATTGCTCTATTTCTGGCTTTATCCGTTCCCTCGGTGGTGCGGCTTTTTTACTCTTTAGGCTCCGTACTGATCCCCGGACTGATATTACCCTTTCTTTACACCCTCTTCGGTCAGACCAAAATTCTTCCGGAACCGGTTGGGAAGATTTGGATCCTGCTGCCGGTCCTGCTTTCCATGGGCTGGTTTTTCTTCAGCTATATGATAAATGAATCATTGCTGGGAATCGAACCGTTTTATCCCGGTTTTCTATTGTCGATTCTGTTGGGCCTATATTTTCAAAAGTTTACAGGTTAATAAAATTCATTTAATATCCACTCATTGGGTTATTAGGCTTACGCAGCTTCTTCTATTTTTAACTGGCTGGATGACGAAAAAGATTTGACAACAGAAACTATCATCGATTTAAAACCTGGTGTTCTGGATAGAGGGTCAACTCTCTGACTGATTAACGAATTAACTTCAGGATAATACATAAGCACTGCTCCTTCCTTTACATCAAAAGGTTTTACTAGGATATTATCTAATCTACCTACTTCATTTTTTATTACAACATTCTCATCTTTAACAAAATTTAGTTTTTTTATATCATTCCGATTCATCAGAATGACATTCCTTTGATTCTGCCCACGGTAAAGATCTTCTTCTTCATATACAACTGTATTAAACTGACCTTCCGAACGCACGCTTAATAGTTGGAACTCGTTGGTTTTTAATTGACTCGATTCCGGAATCATGTGATAAAAGAATTTTGCTTTCCCTGAATCTGTTGGAAAAATCGGAGAATGTAGTATTCTACCAGGAATATGAAACTCCTTCTTTGTTTTTCCTATAGAGCCAATAGATTTAAAACCGGGAATAATCTTAGATATTAATTTTCGTATACTTTCATGGTTTTTTAACTGGCTCCAGTTAAATAAGTTGTCATCTCCTAAAACTCTGCTTCCAATCTCACCAATGACTTCTACTTCTGAGCGTAGGTTATTATGTCTTTTGATCCCACCATTGCTTAATCTTACAAAATTGAACATCGATTCCTGCGTCGTACTTTGATATTCTTCATCTCTGGTAAGCACAGGAAGTATGATAGTGTTCTTCCCTGTCCCCCAAATATGTCCTGTGTTTAAGGTTGTGTTAACGTATACTATTGTTTCAATATTTGACAAAGCCTTACTGGTTGAATTTGAATCTGGATTAGA
>CAYNPR010000034.1:0-11979 GCA_964399115.1 uncultured bacterium
GCACAGATGAAAAAGTAACTCTTTGGAATAATAAAACGGGTTTCTAACTTTAGGAAACGAATTCATGTAATGAAAAACAATCGGGAGACAACATGAGCCCAGAAGATTCACCAAAAGTAGAACTAACTATACCCATCCTACCAGACATGGAATTGGCTGCAACAAAAACATCGGAGGTAGTTGCAAAGCACATGAATCTGGATGAAGAAAAATCAGCCGAAATCAGCATGGCACTGATTGAAGCCACCATCAACGCATTTGAACACAGCGAAAGCGACAACGGCAATGTGGAAATTCATTTTGTTATACAAGGTGATAAGCTGGTGATTAAGGTCACAGACAAGGGCAAGGGATTTGATAAAACAAAAGTTGAAATTCCAAAAATAGAAGAAAAATTTGGCTCAGATCACAAGCGCGGCTGGGGACTGAAACTCATAGAAGAATTAATGGATTCGGTGGAATTTGAATCAACAGCAGAAGGAACCACCGTAACCATGACAAAGAAGAAATAAGACTTAGAAAGGAGAAACAATGTCTGATTTTAATTTGAATGTCCGGGAAGAAGGGAGTATAGTCATTATTGAAACCACGGGTTATTTGAACAATGTGGGTGGCGAAAAAATTTCAGAAGTTTGCTATGAAAAAATGGAAGGCGGGAAAAAACATTTTCTACTGAACATGGAAAACTCCAAGGTTGTCAATAGCATTGGGGTCTCCATTTTAATTGAAATTATTGAAAAACTTCAGGACGTGGATGGCAAGCTTGGGTATTATAACCTGGCGCCTATCGTTGAAAAAACATTTAACATCATGGGCCTCACCAAATATTCCACTATTTACGGGTCAGAACCCGAAGGGTTGGAAGGGATGGCATAAGCGGCCCACATGTCGTGGTGGAAGTCAGCGTAACCGACCAACTTGATTATTATTTAGCCTCCCTGGATGAATTGGGGGGGGTGCTCATTGATGCGGAACAGTCCGAATCGGTGGGAAAAGGAGTTCTCCGGCTCACGCTGGGAACGGTAATGGCGTCGAAAGGCGCCATTTTTTTATACCACCAAACAGACAACAATTTATCTATATTGGCATCCCAGGGACTGAAAAATAAAAAGCACTTTTCCGCACCAAAACAACTTGTTAAACAATCCAAAAAATATCGCCACAACCACATTCTCTTAGAAAAAACACCCAGGTGGCTTACAGGAAGGCTCAAGAAACACACTCAAGATTCTCACCTGAACATTCTTATCCCCCTATTCCACAAAGACCACCTGTTGGGATTGTTGTGTGTAGGAAAAAAGTTTATGGGCGAAGCTTACAGCAATGCAGAAATAAAAATTTTAGAGATCGTTGCCAACCACTTAATAAAGGCCCTTTATAACTATGAGCTTATTCAAAACGTAGAAGAAAAAAGAAACCAGCTCAACTTGAAACTGTTGGAGCTGGAAACCCTGTTTGATATCAGCGTGGCCATTAGCTCTGTCTTGAATGTGAAAGAGTTGGGGGAAGAAGCCCTTTGGCGATCGGTGGGGATATTGAACGCGTCCAAGGGGATGATGTTGGTTCAACATGAAAACAGCCCCATTTTAAAAACGAACAATGAATTTAACTGGGGGGAAAACACGGCACTTATTTCAAAAAAACTGAGCATTTTTAAACGAATCGCCGAAACAAAAACAGGAATCATATTAACCTCCAAAAACAAAAACACGCTTCAAAAAAAACTAGGGGAAGACAACATCATTATCGCACCGCTTCAGGCAAAAGAAAGCATCTTGGGTTATATGATATTATGTAACAAAGAAACGCGGTCCGGGGTGGAAGCGTTCACAGAGACAGACTTAGCTCTTTTGTCCGCCTTGTGCAACCAGGCGGCCGTTGCCCTGGAAAACGCCCGGCTGTTTAAGGACATAACCGAGGCGAAGCAATTTAATGAAAGCATTTTAGGGTCAATAGCCACTGGCGTTATTACGCTGGACCCGTTGGGCGAAGTGGACTCCACAAACCAAGCGGGCTTGAATATTCTCAAAATGGAAATAGACGAAATTATTGGAAACCATTATATGTATCTGTTTGAAAAAGACACGGAGATCATTGAGCTCATACAAATGGCTGAACTAGAAAACGCCACCCACACAGAAATAAACATGTCCTTTTTAACCGTTTCGGAAGAAACGGTAGTGAATGTATCTGCAGCGCCGAGGGTTGACCCGGATGGGAACGTGCAGGGACTGGTGATCGCAATTGAAGACATCACCGACGTAAGCAAGGTGAAGAACACCTTTAAGCGCTATGTGTCCAAACAGGTTGTGGATGAGTTGTTGGATGATGACGCAAAACTGAACCTGGGTGGGGAAGAAAGAGAAGTGACCATTTTGTTCAGCGACATTCGCGGCTTTACAACCATGTCGGAAAAAATGAGACCGGAAGACGTGGTAAGCACCTTGAATGAATATTTCTCCGATATGATAGATATTGTGTTTAAACACAACGGAACCCTTGACAAAATAATCGGCGATGAATTGATGATCGTTTACGGAGCGCCTATTTCTGCAGATGACGATACAGAGAGGGCCGTCACCACTGCCGTGGAAATGCAAGAAAGAATTCTCAAGTTAAACAAGACCAGAAAAAAACAGAAAAAGAAACCCATTCAAGTTGGGATGGGCATCAATCGAGGGGTTGTGGTGTCCGGAAATATTGGATCCCGAGACATGATGGACTATACTGTTATTGGAGACACAGTGAACTTGGGATCTCGCCTTTGTTCTGCTGCGGGCCCGGGAGAAATTCTTGTTTCCCGAACCGTTTGGAAAGAAATAAAAGAGACGTTTGTTTGTAAGAAACTGAAGCCCGTTCGCGTAAAGGGAAAAAAAGACAAAGTAGGCGTTTATCGCATTGCAAGCAGCAGCTAAACAAAGCAGCAGTAAGTAGTAGAAACACTCAACCCATTGGAATAAATTACGCGACGACCATTTGCCGCCTTTTTTGTAAAAAAAAAAAAGAAGAGAAAACCAATTTTAAAAAAAGTTATTATGAAAGTTGTTTTTCAGCTTTTTGTCTCCAGTTTGCTGTTGAGCCAATCGGATTTTACGTTCATAAACATTTCAGTGGAGGACGGGCTATCCGAGAGCACAGTGAAAGTGATTTTTGAAGACCACCGGGGGTTTATGTATTTTGGGACGGAAAATGGACTGGATTTTTACGATGGTTACAAATTTCAGAATTATCAGATGCATTCTTTCGATGAAGCATCCATATTGGGAAACAAGATTTCCAGCATATATGAAGACTCAAATAACAAGATTTGGGTTGGAACCGTTTTGGGTGTGAGCAAATTTGAACCAGACACTAGAAGTTTTTCACGACCGATTAAACTGGACCCAAAAGCGGGCCAGGCAATCCGCAACCCTAAAACGATTGTAGAAGACCGAAATGGCAATATTTGGATTAACTTGTTTGACAATAATCAATTATTCCAATTCAGCCCCACACAAGACACCACCTTCTGCATGAATTGTGAAAAAAACGATCCTTTGTTTAATATTGTGGTCACAGCACTTTACGAAGACGAAAACAAGACCATCTGGTTTGGTACCGATGCGGGTCTGTTTTATTATGATTTAAATGAAATCATATTTTGTGGATCAGGAAGAGGCGGACACGAGTTTTTACAGCACCCCATTACAACAATTGAGCAAGGCGCGAAAGACGTCCTGTGGGTAGGAACAACCAACGGCCTAGCACAGCTGGAAACAAAGGGCCGCATTGAAGAAGCCTTTTTCCACCAGTATGATCCCAATAAAAATTCGATCGTATCCAGTTTTATAAACGACTTGGACTGGAACAGCGAAAAAAACGAGCTATGGATCGCGACAAAAAACGGACTATCTCAATATGATCCAAAAAGAAAAATATTTCACAATACTCAAGTTACACCCTACGCCAACAGCATCATTGAGAACGACATTAGTGAACTGATTATCGCTGAAAAATCAGACAAACTATGGTTTACAACAGAAAACTACCCGGGCATTAACTGTCGGACCGTTGAGAAAGACCCCTATTTTGGCGAATTGGACACGTCTTTTACCCACTTTGAACACGACAAGCAGGACGACAAATCCATTGCAGATAATAATATATCAACCTTTCTTGAAGATCGGGCTGGCCATGTTTGGATCGGAACCCGGGAAAACGGAATCAGCTTTTATTCTTTCGTAAAACCAAAATTTTATTCCATTAAATATGATGCGGAAAACGAATGGGGATTAAAAAGCGATAAAATATTTTCAATTGCCACCCTCTCAAGCGGATATTTATGGGCCGGCACCGGCTTTGGGCTGGAACTGCTTTCTCCAGATGGAATTAGGGATTACGATATGGAAAAATCCAATCTTGGAATTAGGCAAATCCTAGACCTGGAAATTGTAAATGACGAGGTGTTGTGGGCGGCAACTACGGATGGTGTTTTAAGAATTGATTTAAATACGGATGAAACAATTCGTTATTCATCCGGAAATGAAGCCCCCGAGGACCATCGCATTATAGACGATTTGGTGTATGACGTTCTAATGGCCCGCGACGGCTCCATCTGGCTGGGAACACGATCAGGCCTTGTCATAATTGATCCAGAAAGCAATAACATCAACAATTTTGCATCAGATCTTGTTCCGCGGATTATGGCAGAGGACAGCAAAGGAAACATCTGGTTCGGAATAGAATCGAACGGCCTTTATTATATTCCAGCAGATTCAATCCCCAAAGTCAAAACAGGCACAGGGTTTGAGGTGGACGGGTATGTTTTTGACGAGGACTCTTCAAAAGGCATTTCATCTGCGCGCATCACCTGTATTGCAGAAGACGAGCATGGCGTCATTTGGGTTGGCACCGCCAATGGCGGCCTGAACAAACTCGATGCTCAAGGCGAATCATTTACTCATTATTTTGCATCAGACGGCTTACCAAGCAATTATATCACCGCCATAGCGGTTGATGACGACAACCATCTTTGGATCAGCACTAAAAATGGAATTTCACATTTTAATACAGAAGATGAATCATTTACGAATTATGGCACAGCCGACGGCATTGGGAATATAGATTTTTTTAGAAACAGCCATTCAATCAGTGAAGACGGCAACTTTTATTTTGGCGGCCCCAAAGGCATAGCGGTTGTAAACCCCGGAAAGATGCAATATAACGATTACAAGCCTCCTTGTATTATCACCCGCATAAAGAAAACGACTTTTGACGGAGAGACCTATGAACAGTTTGGAGGACTTGCCCAAACAAAACAACACGGAATTGAAATTGACCACCAAATAAAATCATTTTCGATATACTTTGTTTCGCTGAATTACCACAAGACTGAAAAAAACAAATACCGCTATAGACTGGAGAACCTAGATAAGAACTGGGTTGATTCTGAGGGTTTGAGATTTGCATCATACAACAATTTGGGGCGAGGCTCATATCAATTTATTGTTCAGGGGTCTAATGATGATGGGCTGTGGAGCGAACCATCGGAAATCTCCATTAAGTTTATCCCTCATCCATTGCTTAGCGGCTGGGCACTTGGCGTTTATTTTATTGTGATTATGGTTGGCGTATATGTTTTCGTCAAGCACAGGATGCATAAGCAGAAGCATGAACTGGAAGAAGAAAGAAGGATCAAGGAGTTGGAACAGGCGCGGGAATTTCAAATGTCCCTAATTCCTCAGGTCCCACCCGACCACCCGGATTATGATATTGCACTGCACATGAAAACGTCGACTGAAGTAGGCGGTGATTATTATGATTTTTTCCCGCAAGACGACGGTTCCATGTATGTTGTGTGCGGCGACGCCACGGGACACGGATTAAACGCAGGGATGATGGTGTCAATCACAAAGGCAGGTCTATATGGGTCAAGCTTTGATACTCCAGCCAGCACAACGACCAGATTAAACAAAACAATAAAGGCCATTGATCTAGGCACAACACGAATGTCTCTGAACATGGTAAAATTTAATAATGGCTCCTTTGATTTTACTTCAGCAGGGATGCCTCCTGCATATTTATACAAGAACAAAACAAGCTCTGTCGATGAGATCCTTATTCCGGGACTGCCCCTGGGTTCCATGAAAAAAGCAGACTTCGACCTTCATAGTTTTCCGCTAGACTCCAACGACGTGCTGGTCCTCATTTCAGATGGCTTACCCGAGTGCGTTAATCACGAAGGGGAGATGTTGGACTATGATCCGATAAAAGACTGTATAGAGTTAAATGGAGACAAGTCCGCGAAAGAAATTATTGATGCGCTTATAGGCTTGGGGGACAAGTGGATGTCCGGTCTGATGAATGACGATGATATCACCCTGGTTGTTATAAAAAGGAAATAGTTTATTTAATCCATGACGAGGAGAAATTAATGAAAAGATTTGTTGCCGTGGCGATATTTATGATATTAACCGTTCTATTTGCGCAGGAGGGAAAGGTCCCAAACGTGCGCTTAAAAATGCTTGATGGAAAATATGCCAAGCTATACGACTTCCTGAGCGACGGCCCCATGATCATTGATTTTTGGGCCACTTGGTGTGAGCCCTGCAAGAAACAAATGAAATACTTGAATAATTTTCATAATCATTTTAGCGATACGGGCTTCAAGGTGTTGACCGTTAACACAGACACCCCAAAGAGCACGAGCAAGGTTAAATCCTACGTTCGATCGAAAAAATTTGATTTTTTCGTAGCCGTAGATCCCAACAACCAGGTCATGAAAAAAATGCGCGTTAAACTAATGCCAACTACAATCCTGGTTGGTAAAGACGCATCAATCATATATCGCCACCAAGGGTATTTGCCTGGCGACGAAAGCGACATCCTGAAGCACATAACCGATCATTTTGATAGCCAGGGAATTAAGTACAGCAGCTATAACCTGGATAAATCAAAAGACGTCCAAAAAAAGGACGATGTTGAGATTGACCTGTAACGCAGCTTATGAAAATTAATTTTAACACAGGGCCTGTAACGTTTCTCTCTTTTTTCGTTTTAGGAAGCTTGTTTTCTCAAACAATGGTGGGCGGCGATGCTGTCTTAAAATTTGGTGAAAGCAAAAACGACTACAACTATTCAGAGGTGCTGATGAACATGAATGTCGATCATGACAATTTTTCAACATGGTTTCAGTTTGAGTTTAGCGAGCCTCCCGAATTAGGGAAAAACATGAATGGCCTGCGAAAATTCAGGGCCGATTATGCCAACGGCCCTTTGGAAATTTCCGTTGGAGACATATACAAAATCTGGGGCCGCGGCTTGATCCTGAACCAGTTTGATGATCAGGGCGTTAACCTGGATAACGGCTATCGAGGACTCAGTTTTGGATTAACGGATTATAATTACTCCATGAACCTGATTGCGGGACTTTCAAATATTTCCAGGGTCAGCACAGATTTTGATAATGCAGATGCAGAATCCCGAAAGCCCAACCACAACTCCAACCATTCCTTGTTTGGCGGCGATATTGAGCTCTACAAAGGGCCCATCACCCTGGGGCTTTCTTCACTGCAGAGCAGGGAAGACCATCCCTTGATGCATCCCCAAAACAATCAGGTGGACAGCCTAAACGTCATCCATCGAACCCATGGATTTCGCGGTAGTTATGACGGTTCTTCGATCGGCGGTTATTTTGAAGTTGCCCGAAAAAAAACCCTTTTGACCGAAACCAATGATACTTTATACCAAGACTATTTTAACCCCTACAATGGTTTTTCAATTTTTGGCAGTTTCGGTTATTACCTAAGCATGCCGCCACTTGACGGCTGGTCGCTTATATTGGAGTATAAGAATTATAACTACACCAAAATCAATCCGGACGACAGAAATAATTTCGTAAAAAATTATGATATGAGCCTGATCTACACCCAGCCGCCAACGTCAATTCGCGAGCATAGCAGCGTACTGCTGGCCCGGCTGATTCCCCAGGTAGACTTCAACGATGAAGTGGGCTACCAGGCTCAGATTGTTGGGCCTGTGGCGAATCTGGGTAATTTTACGTTGAACTATCAGGTCGCAAGCCGAAGCAGCTTATGGGAGAAAACCTTTCCCGACACGGTCAATGCCGCGCTGGGTTCAATTTGGATCAGCGACAGCAGCGTAACGTCGACCCCCTATGAAGAAGACGTGGCGCTTCCCTATAATGAGTTGTATTTGGAAATGGAAGGGTATATTCAAAAAATACGCTACCAGTTTGGGTTCGCGTGGACCAACAACATAAGCGAACACCACGCTTACTACAGATCCGGTCAAAATGGAGTCTGGGACGAAGGAGAAATTTTCGAAGACTTGGACAGCAACGGCGTTTTTAATTCTCCAGAACCTTTTTCAGACCACTATAGCATAGTGGACGAACGGCTGGAGACTAAATATTCATCAGCATTTACAATTCCCACGCTGCTTAACTATAATTTGGGGAACGGATGGAGCATTGATGTCAAGTATGAATTCCAGAAATTAAAAAAAGGCACAAAATATTTTTCCACTCTTTCACACAATGAGGTTTTTATGGATGCAAACGGAAACGGTATCTGGGACGTCGCTGAATTCTGGGAAGAGATATATGAAGACGGCATTTGGAACACGGGAGAAGAAACGTGGTACGACAGGTGGATTGCAGACCCCATTGGAAATGGTTGGGCGCTTTATTATGATACAGATGGGGACTCCCTATTTGACGACGATGAGTGGTACTGGGACTTTGGATGGGACGGCGAACCCAATACAGGCGACGAAGGAGAAAGCGATGACACTCTTCAGGTCGGAGAGGCTTTTATAGACCTTGACGGTGATGGGATATGGGACGACGCTGAGGAATTAGAAGATGTGAACGGAGACAAGGTCTGGACGGCAAGCGGGACGTATACGGACACCACGGGATCGAATTTTTATAAATCGGGTTCTGAGCCGGATCAAAAAATTGAAGAAGAATTCCAATACAACAACATGTTTACAATTGGAATTGGGAAATCGCCACACTGGTCGCTTTCTCTCACTGTCGAATCAAGCTCCACCTTCGAATATGGCCCGCAAACGACAAGCATCACCAACCCGCTGGAAGAGCTTATGGAAAACTTCATAGACCTGGAAAACAAATGGATTGCCCTAGAGCTGATGATCAATGTCAATTCCAGCACGCGCCTTGACCTCATGTATGGAACACAAAGAGGCGGTGTTGTTTGCAGTAACGGCATCTGCCGGTTTGTACAGCCCTTTGACGATGGCTTTAAATTAAACCTGACGACAATATTTTAAGCAGGTTTCATCTCTTTGAATGATTTGAGGGATAAACTAAGTTTTACGGCCAAGCCAAAGAGGAATATTATGTTAAAAAAACTTTCAATAAGCCTGTTGTTAATTTCATTTTGTTTTAGTTTGCCGCTCCAGGTTGGTGACGTCGTTCCGGATTTTTCCGTCCCAATTTGTGCCAACCCGGGAGATGACCCCGATGGGATTTTTAGGTTTTATACCTATAATGGGAACACCAATCCCACCGGTGAATTTTCGGTTCTCTGGTTAAACCTTTTTACGTCTTGGTGACCAAGCTGTCAATCGGAGGCTCCGATTACAGAAACAATTTATCAGGAATATGCGGATGATGGTTTGGTGGTGGCTGGCTATGGTTGGGATTGGAACGATCCATATAGCTGTGACGAGTGGGCAACAAACTTTGGATTAAGCTACACCCTTAACGACGACCACGACGGCGCCGCGTGGAGTCTCTTTGGCATGGGCTATATCCCGCACAACGTAGTGGTAAACCACATGATGGAAGTCGTTTATACGAGTTCCGGATTCGAACAAGGGAACATTATCAACGCCATTGAAACGTCAATCGAGTATATGCAGCAGGACCCCGACGGAGATGGTCTTGTTTCCGATGAGGACAACTGCCCGGATGATAATAATCCGGACCAAACCGACTCGGATGAGGACGGCATTGGCGATGAATGCGACAACTGCGACAACGCAAACGTTTTTATAATAGGTAACCTTGATGGAACCGTGGAGCTTGTATTGGAAGGCCTAGTGTTTGTGTCTGTGCCCACCGTTGACGTGATTGATTTACTGTATTTAATTGAAATGATAGACAATGGAGTTGATGAAGGCTGTGGTTATGAAGCATCGGATATTACTCAAGACGGCGTCACAAACATTATAGACATCTATGCGCTTGAGAGCCTGCTTATGCAAGGAGCGTTTGACAACTGATCCTTCTCCCGGCATCTGCTAAATCCAATTCGATAATCTAGAAATATTATTTTTAAAAAACAGACGACTTGGGTAGTTTCCAAGTCTGATTGATGGCCTTTATTTTTACCATTTGATCTAGAAAAAAAACACAGGTTTTTAATGAAGTTTTCCACATCCAAAACCGAACTACAACAAGCGCTTCAAAAGTTGTCCAAGGCTACCCCCACGCGCTCCACTCTTCCCATTTTGGGCTGTGTCTTTATAGAATCAAAAGAAGAAAGCGCCATTCTTCGAACAACGGATCTCGAGATCACGATTCAAACAGAAATTCCCGCAAGCCTCGAAGAGGCGGGAGCCGCCGCCATTCCTCTGAAAACCCTGTTGGACATTACAAATGAACTTCCGGAAACGAGAGTTTCCATTTCGGTCGATGAAAAAAACAGAGCGGCAATCATTACAGATTTTGGACAATATGATTTAATGACAAAGCCGCCCGATGAGTTTCCTGCGGTTCCAAACACACAAGAAGCAAAAAAATTTGAAATTCCTGCGGAATTATTTAAAAGTGTAATCGACACGTCTTCTTTCGCAGTCAGCAAAGACGAACTGAAACCCGCACTAACCGGGGTTCTGTTTAAGTTTAACGAGCAGGGGCTTACTGCGGTTGCCACTGATGGACACAGGCTGGTAAAATATTCTAGAAATGATTTTTCAACAGATGGGTATTCTGGCGACATTATAGTTCCGAGAAAATTTTTAACGTTTTTGTCGACGCAGCTTTCTTCGGGCAACACGGAGCTTCTAATCGGAGAAAACCATTTGACGGCTCGCGTGAAAAACGATATGGTTTTAACGCGAGTTATTGATGAAAGATTCCCAGACTATGAAAGCGTTATTCCAAAGGATAACAATAAAATTTTAATTACGGAAAAGGATGCGCTTTTAGGCGCAGTGCGTCGCGTAGCTATATTTTCTAACAAATCTACTCATCAGGTTGCTTTAAACCTGGAAACAAACAAATGTTCAATTACAACAGAGGACCCAGAAAAAGCATCAAGCGCCAATGAAAGTATTGTAGTAGAATACGAAGGAGACGGATTAACCATCGGCTACAACGCCGACTATTTAAAAGATATTGTGTCTCACGTCTCGGGCGATCGTGTAGAAATAAAATTTAACACATCCATCAGCGCAGCGCTTTTCAGCTCGGAATCACCGGAAAAACACATAGATTGCCTAATGCTTCTCATGCCCATTCGCCTGAATGACTAAAGGCTCCATTTTTCAAACAATATATTATCTAAGGTTTTCAACGGGCTATGTGTGTGGATCGCATAAAATAAACAACACACGTCAAAAACCCCCAAAAACGATAAATAAGACATAAGAAAAAAATGCAACACATAGAAGCAGCCTTAAAAAAGCTGCTAAAAACGTCAGGCCTAAAAAAAGCAGTTTCTCAACAAAACGCAATGGATCTCTGGCCAAAAATTTTGGGAAAAACAGTTTCTAAAAACACCGAACCGGTTTCCATTGAACATGGAATACTAATGGTTAGGACCAAAACCCCAGCCTGGAGACAAGAACTCCAGTTTCAGAAGAAACAGATAATAGAAAAATTGAATAAAAAATTAAACGAAAAGGTTATCAAGGACATACGGTTCATATGAGCACAGAAACACAAGCAAGAGAATATAGTGCAGAAAGCATCAAGGTATTAGAAGGACTTGAGGCGGTCAGAAAAAG
>CAYNPR010000035.1:0-11907 GCA_964399115.1 uncultured bacterium
AGTCCCGTATCGTCAGCTATATGTTTTAAGGTTACACGCATATTTATATTTTAATACTCAAAAGTTCCATAAAAAGTAAAGAATAATCATTATTATTGCAATAATATTTCATATAATTTACATTATGATGAAAAATATAAGAAAATATATTGCATGTATTTGCATTTTTTCTTTATTTTCCATATGAAAAGCAAATGAATATGATGAAAATTTCCTGTATTTCTTTCTTGTCACGGCTGTAAATGCAAGCATATAATTTTGATTATCCTATTATGTGTTTCATTGACAATAATTACAATAGAAACAAGAAAAGAAGAATATAATATAAGGGATATTTAACAAAGGAGAAAACAGAATGAAAAACAAGATAACAAGTTCAATTCTTTTAATGGTTCCCCTGTTCCTTTTTGGGCAAGCGATCAACAGTTTTGATGCTCTACCAGACTCAAGCTACTGGGGCTATGATATTTCTGAGAATGCCGACAGTACTCTAAGCTACGTCAACGTGAATTATGTTGCGGATCCCGCTATGGAAGGCTCCGGGGCAATGCAGCTGGATTATAGTGCGCACAACATTGAAGCGTGGGGAGGCTATGCTAAAATTTTCCATATGTTGGGTGGTGGCGATGATGAGCCAGGATCACCTATTGAAGGTACGTGGATGATGGCTCCGGAAGCGGGTGCGTTGATGGTGGGTCCAGCTCCGAACGATGGAAGCTGGTGGTCTAACTCTGAAGAAGACGTCACTGCAAGAGCTTGTTTATTTGATGATGATTACGTTTTCAATGCAGACGGTTCGTTTAACAACGTTTTGGGTGAAGAAACCTGGCTTGAAGTCTGGCAGGGTGTAGACTCAGACCAGTGTGGAGCCCCAGTTTATCCACACGATGGTTCCAACGCTGCGACATACACGTATGACGGAGGCGCAGGTACTGTTACGCTCAATGGAGTGGGTGCATATTTAGGACTTCCAAAAGCCGTTAATGAAGGAGAATTGAGTTCCGATGATCCTCCTGAAGTTCCAGAATCAATCACTTACAATATAACGTTGTCAGACGACAACAATACAATGACCCTGGTCATCGAATGTGGAACAGGCGTGTTCTGGACCTTTAAACTTGTAAGTGATTCTGGTGGCGATACAGGAGGAACAGGAATCGTATTTTCAGGTGCATTTGGTGGTACAATTGTTGATGGAAACACTTATACATTCCCAACAGGAGCTGAATCATGGGGAGGCTTTGCCAACGAAGATACTACTCTATATCCATTCAGCTTCCCAAATGGAGGTACAATCGATTTTACGGGTGCAACCGCCGGAACAGACGTGGATGTGTATTTCAGGTTTGAGTATCAGCCATATCCGGACGTAGAGCCAAGCTATAACACAGCGGCTGTAACCGTTAGTGGAATGGAAGAAGCATCTTACTCAGTAGAAATTCCTGAACAAGGTGAGAATACATTTAGCTCGTTCCTATTATATGTAACAACTCCAGATGCTCCAGTTACGTTAACTAACGTGACCGTTACAGAAACTCGATCGGCACTTGCCCAAGCAAACGATTGGATGACCATACTGGAAACTCGTCCCAGAGACGGTGAAGTCTGGGACTGGTCTGGATATGACAGTATTTCATTCTCATACTACAATTCGGCTGCCCAGTCTCTTCCGGACAGAGTTCACTTAAGGTTAAACCTGAGCGACTACGGAGATGTTTCGGATCCCGCGAACTACACGGGACTGGGAGAGTATTATTACTCCTTCCACTACATCCTGGATAATGATCCGGGCTGGAATACCGTTACAATGCCTCTGGTGCGGAACGATGACTGGGGCTCACCGGGTTCAGGTGGCGGTGGATTTAACCTCACCGGCTGGGCCGGGGATGCCGGTAATGGTGAATTAGACAAAGACGCCATCGCCGGGTTCCACCTTGAATTTTCAATTAGTGGTGGTGGTGATGGTGATTATAGCCTAGGCACAATCATCCTGGATGATTTCACGCTGACCGGTACGTTAAATGCATTGGAGAATCCAGGTTTTGAACTTACTGATATAACAGGTGATGAATTTGGCTGGGGTAGGGGTGCTGCTGAAGGGGCTTCGGCTTCAGTGGAAGAAGATGCCACTGTCGCTCATGGCGGTTCAAATTATGCCAAAATATCTACAACCGGTGATGCGCAATGGGCGGTCCACTATACGGAAACACCTATTGACGTCTCAATTGGTGAGACTTGGATATTGAGTGCTTGGATCAAGGATATCTCAAACCCCATTACGGATGGTTGCTCTGCCGGACTGAAGTTTGAGGTTTATGATGCAGCTGGTACTCTGGTGAACTATGAAACCATGTTCACAGACGTCACTGATGAATGGGGGCTCTATTCTGTAGAATTAGTGATACCTGCCGACATGGTTACAATGAAAGCCGTTCTGGTTGGTCAGACGTGGGCTGGACCTCCTGGTGATTATGCATTTGATGATGTCTGGTTGCAAAACGTTGGAGTGCTGGACCTTATACCTCCAGATCCTGTTCAGAATGTGTCCGCCGTACCGGCCGACGGCTACAACCTGGTCACCTGGTCCGATAATGATGGCGAAGACGGTGAGACCTATAACGTCTACGCCAGTACGGAACCGATTACGGATTCATTATCTTTATCAACAGCGGATGTTCTTGCTACAAACGTGTTGGAAGGGTCTCAGGCTGCAGTGCATTACCTGTATTATCCTTTGGAAGATACGGAAGTAACCTACCACTACGCCGTTGCCTGCCAAGATGCGTCTAACAATGTGGGCGAGCCGGGCAGTTCTGAAGGTTCCGTTACAAACGTGGCTCTGGGCATTCCCACAATCTCGTTGGACGTCCCGGCAGACTTTGCTGCGGATGGAAACCTCGATGAGTGGTATGATAGTGGGATCGAACCGTTCTTTCTTGGTCATAGCGATAATTCCTGGGGTACACCCAACTTCGTAGGTGCCGTGACGGATGATGATGATCTTTCCGGTGAAATCTGGCTTGCAGTGGATGAAGACTACCTTTATGTCGCCGCAGACGTAATTGATGACGTTTATGACGGCTATCAGGCCGGTGACGGCACAGGTGGCTGGTGGGAAAACGACGTGTTCGAATTGTTTATCGGGTTCTATGATCAACGCGGAGCCAAACACGTTGGCATGATGCGTGGATCAGAGCCTGATTACAAGTTTTTCTTCCTGGAAACTGGTGCGATAAATGATTTTGATGGTCAGAATGTCCTAGCTGAGAATGGTGACGGAAATTATTATCAGGAAGGATTTGATCCGGATTGGGTGGTAGAAGCAAAACTGGCGCTGGATGATATTGCCTTTGGTGACGATTTAAGACTCAATGCTGTAAATGGAATGAGGATTCCCATAGAGCCCACATTTCATGATAATGATGGTGCGGGATGGGAAGGAAACCTGGTTGGTTCACCTCTCAACGCTGATAACGCTTGGCAAACACCGATCGTATGGTCCACTACCTGGATTGGTGACGCGGATATTCCGCTTGCAATAGATGGAGAAGAAGGCGTAATTGCGAACGAGTTTGCCCTATATCACAATTATCCGAATCCATTCAATCCGGTCACGACGATTAGATTCTCCATACCTGAGGCCCAGCAGGTCACCCTAAAGGTATATAACCTGATGGGGCGGGAAGTCGTTACCTTGGTTGACCGGGAACTCCAAGCCGGCTACCACAATACAAAATGGCATGCGGGAAATATGGCTTCAGGCATCTATTTTTATAGGTTGATGTCGGAGAAAAAAGCCATTACACAAAAAATGATTCTGATGAAATAACTTTAAATGGATCACATAAAAAAGAGGGGCGGATATCTGCCCCTCTTTTTCTTTCTCAGATTTGGGGTATAGGTTGTTAATTTTTAATCCAATGTTGTATAAAGAATTGTTCCGGAAATGATTAAACGTCTATTTTTTATTTTATACGTCTCTTTATCCATGGCCCAAACCACGGGAAAAATTTCTGGAGTTGTCACCGAAAAGAGCAGTTCCAATCCCTTGCCCGGTGTAAACGTTTATCTTATAAACACTTACTATGGAACCGCATCGGACAATACGGGCCGGTTTACCATGATTAATATTCCTCCCGGGAAATATGCTCTTAAGGTAGATATGATAGGCTATAAATCCGTCCAGGTGGATGAACTCGTTGTGTCTGTAAACAGAACGTCGTCTCTTGATATTGAGATGGAACAAACGGTTATCGAAGGGGAAGTGGTTACCGTTGAAGTGGCGCGGTTGGCCCAGAAAAAAGATCAGACTGGTACAATAAAAAATATTTCCGGGGATGAGATTAATGCTCTTGCAGTGGAAAGTGTAGGTTCTGTAATCAATATGCAGGCAGGGGTGGTCAATGGGCATTTTCGCGGGGGCAGAAATACGGAAGTCACCTATATGATCGATGGGGTTCAGGTGGATGAATCCTTTGGTGGTGGAAGTGCAGCCGTAGAAATACAGCCGGAAGCGGTGCAGGATCTGGAAGTGATCACCGGCACCTTTAACGCGGAATATGGCCGGGCAATGAGTGGGGTCGTGAATGTGGTGACCCGGGACGGCGGGCCAAAATTCGAAGGATCTGCATCTGGGGCACTATCCTTTTATAGCACCAATAGTCAAGATGCCGATGGGAATGATATTTTTATTGGTCTATCACCAGAACTGAATCGTAGCCAGGATCTGAAATTCAGCCTGGGCGGCCCCCTGCTGGGCGAGAAGATCACCTTTTTTACCAATGTGCGTGCACAGGACAATCGGGGGCACCTGAATGGCCATCGCATCTTCACCGTTACCGATACCAGCAATTTTTACTCTGATGACTCTTCCTTGTGGATTTCTCAAAGGTCCGGGGACAGCACCTATGTGTCCATGAATACAGGTGAAAACTTATCGGCTCTCCTTAAACTGAGTTTCAACCTGTTTGCTGGAATCAGGTTTTCCTTATTGCGTTCTATCAGTGATGACAGTTGGTTTGGATACGACCATGGGTTTAAATATAATCCTGATGGCAGAGCCGGTTCCTATAAAGAGACAAATTTTACGTCTTTCCAGCTGAACCATATGATTAGCCCTAAACTGTTCTATGAACTAAAGGTATCCTATCTGGATAATTACACTGGGAATTATCTCTTTAAAGATCCACTGGATTCAAATTACGTACATGATAAATACTTGGAAAATTATGGTTCCGGATTTTTCACTGGCGGTCAGCAAAAGAACCATAGTATGCTCACAATGGTTGATACAACCGCCAAATTTGACGTGACCTGGCAGGCGAACCACAACCACAATATCAAGCTGGGCCTGATGGGGATTTCTCATGGTGTGGATCACCAGTGGCGTTCCATACGAAACAAATATGATGGAGAAGCAAACCAGGCTGATGTTTACGAACCTGAAATATTTGGGGACACAACCGTTCATGCCGATATTTATAAGGTCAATCCCAAAGAAGCGGCTGTGTATATCCAGGATAAAATGGAATTCGACGAAATGGTGATCAATTTTGGAATAAGATATGATTATTTTGATCCCGCCAGTGTTTATCCTTCAAATAGACGAAATCCCGCCAATCAGCTGGTTCTGCCGGATTCCATGACGTCCACTTATCCCAATGCGCCGGTTATAGATCAGGTCAGCCCCAGGATCGGTTTTGCCTATCAGCTTGGCGGCCAAGCGGTTCTGCACTTCAGCTATGGACATTTTTTCCAGATGCCTCCGCTCTACGCCATGTACCAGAATCACAGTTATTTGATTCCACCGAATGATTATGGAACCACCATGGGCAACGTTCTTTTAAAACCTGAAAAAACAATCACGTATGAGATTGGACTCTGGCAGGAGTTGACCCGTGGCCTGGGCTTGGACGTGGCTCTCTTTTACAGGGACATTTATAATCTTCTCAGTACCAAAATCATTTCCACCTACAACCAGATTGAATATGGTTTGTACAGCAACAAGGATTACGGTAATGCCCGTGGACTGGAAGTCAAACTGGATCTGGGTTACGGATCCATTAAGGGCATGGTGAATTATACGTTGCAGTACACACGGGGAAACGCGGATTATCCCACTCAGACGTTTGACCGGGCCGGCAACAATATGGATCCGGTAAACCGTTTTATTCCCATGAGCTGGGACCAGCGCCACACTCTAAACGGTACAGTGATGTTTTTCGGAAAAAATTACGGAGGGACCTTTACGACCTACTACAATTCCGGCTCTCCCTATACTTTTTCTCCCCAGAGCGAGAGTGTGCTATCCAGGATTAATCTTTATCCCAACAATGCCTACAAACCATCGACAACAACTGTGGACGCCACCCTGTATTACAATTTCAAATTGCTGGGCCGTCTCCATGGGAAAGTTGACCTGACCATCTATAATTTACTGGACCGCTTGAATGAGGAATGGGTGGACGGGCAGACCGGTAGGGCTTACACTGCGGTGATCCGGGAAACGGACCTGGCAGGGCATCGCAGCGATTTCAACGATTATGAAGACCGCATTAAAAACCCATCCATGTTTTCCGGGCCCAGGATGATGAAACTTGCAGTGGGCATCAATTTTTAATGGTCATGCGTTTTCAAAACCAAAGTATTGCCATTCTACTGATTGCATTTTGTATTCTTTTGGGCCAGGGAAAGGAATACCAGGGTCCCGAGGATCCTGCCGGTGACATCGCAGCTGAAAAGGAAGGTTACATGACGGGAAACCGGGTCTTCATTTATTTTCGCAATACAACGGAGCTCTCCGATTGGCCAAGAGTAAACGTTTCCAAATGGCCCAACAATCCCGATGGTTTAAAAATGACGGATGGGATCGGGCTGCTGGTGGGCGCCAAGGTTTATATTGAAGATGACGGCAATGGGGCCACGGTTGATACAATCCCACTGACGGAGCTTGCTGATATTTATACCAAAGACCACCACACGCTTTATTATTTGCAGACCAGCTATCGTGAAGAAATGGATGTAAACCCCCTAGGAACGGTGGAGTGGGGCTTTTATCCCCTATTTGGGTATTTCAATGAGACGGGAGAATACCCGGCACTGTCCAATATCGAAAGTTCCTGGCCCATTGGCGGCTGGCCGTCCACAGGTTTTGAGACCAAATGGCCCGGCGAATGGAATGGCCGCTTTGGTCGGGGTGTAATTTATGCGGATCAGGAAACCTATTATGCGGTAAACGATGCCCAGGATCAGGAAAATCTGGGACCGGAAGATAACGTGAGATATTTTCCAAGGCCGGGTCACTATGTGGGTGATCTCAAACCCGACGTGACGATCCAGCCCGGCGTGCCCTGGGGCGGGCTTGGCCTGCGTGTAGCGGTACGTGGATTTCAGTGGAACAACCCCCAGGCCAGGGATGCAATATTTTGGGAATATTCCATTGCAAACGTTTCCGATTATGATTTGAGGGACGTTGCCTTTGGTTACTGGTTGGATAATTCCATTGGTGGCGACGGCGACGACGATCTGGGGCATTTTGACAAACAAGTGGATATGGCTTATTCGTGGGATGTGAATGGAATCGGTGCTGGGGGTCTGCCGACCGGTGTCATGGGTTTTGCCTATCTGGAAAGTCCGGGGCTTGCATACGATTACATCGACAACGACAATGATGGCTTAACCGATGAAAAACGCGATTATCCGGGTCCGGATGATCCACCGATGTCATTCGTGGGTCCTACGGATGGCATCACGGACTTAAACGCATTTCTTGATTTTTATAAACTAAATAGCGATGATTTAAAAGACCACTGGGACGCGGATGAAGACCAGGATTGGGATGACGGTGAAGACCTGGATGGAGATGGTATCTATCAACTTTCCGAATATGCGGGGGATGATATTGGTATCGATGGTGTGGCACCCGGTGAACTAAACTATAATGGCCCGGACCTGGATGGATCTGAGTGTAACCATCAGCCGGATTTTCAAGAAGGGGTAGGTTGCGAACCCAATTTCAACACGACGGACGTTTCCGAATCGGATATGGTAGGCTTAACCGCATTTCGTATGTTTCCCATCCCCAGCCACGCCCCTTCCAATGAAACCAACTGGTTTAAAAACGATCAGGCCATGTGGGAAGTGATCGGCACGGATTCTATGGATGAAAACGTATCGTTGACATCCAACTTGGTGGAAGTTTTCGCATCCGGACCGTTTCCCTTGTATCAGGGACGTGTGGAAAGGATTTCCATGTCGGAACTTCATTCCTACGATCCACTGGCGGGACTGGAATCCGATGATCATAGTGCCCCTGCTTTATTTGAACTAAAGAGAATTGTGCAGATCATTTATGAAAAGGATTATCGTTTTGCTCAGCCGCCGAAGATGCCTACCCTGACCGCAACAGCTGGCGATGGCGAAGTGATCCTGACCTGGGATGACATAGCCGATACGAAAACGCGTGACCCATTCGTTGGCAATATAAACGACTTCGAAGGATATAAGGTTTACAGGTCAACGGATAAATACTTGTCGGATCCTGAGATCATTACGGATGGCTATGGCACACCCATGTTCAAAAAACCGATCTATCAATGTGATTTAACGGACCAGAGCCCACACAATCCTAACCCAATTAATGGAATGACGCACCAATGCCAAGGCTTCACCGATTTCGGGTTGGTGAACGGAATGGGCTATAATCTGGGTACCAATAGCGGTATTTCACACATATTTGTGGATAACACAGTTCAGAATGGCAGAACCTATTGCTATGCTGTCGTCGCTTACGATTTTGGTGCCCCGGACATTGGTCCCGGCATTTCACCATCGGAAAACAATGCGGTCATTGAACTGGATGAAGCGGAAGAAGTGAGAACCATTGGAAAAAACGTGGCTATAGTGATACCTCACCAGCGTGCGGCAGGCTATATACCGCCCACATTGGAGACGGAGGAGAGTGACCTTTTAGGGAGTGGAACTATTACACCTTTGATCCGTGCTCAAGGGAGTCTAAACCCAGACCACAGTTATTTCATGACGTTTGGCGTAGATACTATTGATGATGTAAGTGATTATGACCATGGATTTAAGTATGTGACAAATGAGGTCTTTATCTATGATGATACCGACAGCACCATCCTTGTTTATAAAGAAGACACTACAAAGTACGTTGGAACAAATCTAATCTACAGGGATACGGTGGATTACTGGACCTTAAATGCAGGCGGTACGATTTTCACGGATATTTTTGATGGAATGCAGGTTGAAATTGATTCGATCGTAGAAACTCCTGAATATAACTACCAGGCATCGGGTTGGATAAATGGGAATGGCATCATGAGGATTACACCCAATTCAGTAAAAGGTCCACTAGTAGCATGGAAATATAATATCGTTTTTACTGATAATGATTCTGCTTTTGTTGGTAAGTCTGATCCTCGCAGGGTTCGAGATGAAAATGATCAAACCGAAAGAGATATAATAACTAATCCAGCTGTTAGTTTTTTTATTCAGAATACGTCTTTCATTGATACGTCTACTGGTGAGTTTGAATTGATGGATGTGGTAGTCCATGACATCAATGATAATGATACAATTGATATATTTGAGGATCGATTTTTTGTTGGCGGAAGTAATTGGGAAGATTCAGAATATGAATGGCGAGTTACCGCGTTTGTGATTGATTTTCAACTGGCGACTGAAGAAACATACCCCAATAGTGGCGACGTGTACCAGGTTGACTGGAAGCGTCCATTTTATGAATCGGATACTATAAGATTTTCCGTAAGCGGAGATGATAATTTGGATAGATCCGCCATTGCATCGGACATGAACAGCATCAAGGTGGTCCCAAATCCCTACGTAATGACCAATATGATGGAACCGGCGGTTTCAAACCCCTTTTTAAACCAGCGCAGGCGTTTGATGTTCACCCATATCCCGGCTGATTGTATTATCAAGATATTTACGGTGAGCGGTGTTTTGGTGGATGAGATTATTGTCGATAATGAACCTGAAAATGGAATTATTCATTGGGATATGTTGACGAGAGAGAACCTAGAAATTGCTGCCGGGATGTACCTCTACCATATTGAGGCACAGGAAACGGGAGATGAGAAACTAGGTAAATTTGCAGTGATCAAATGAACAAAATCGTGAAGACGGCCATTTTCGTAATTTTCATAAACTGTGTAGCTGGGCTATGCGGACAAACGATAAATCGTTACGGAACCACTGCCGCCAATTTCCTGGAGATTGGCGTAGGGAGTGGTCCCAGCGCAATGGGAGAGGCCTATGTAGCCGTGGCAAATGACGTTTCATCCATTTATTGGAACCCTGCCGGGCTCGCCAGTCTATCGAAGCCTTCCGCACTTTTTATGGTGCAGCCGTGGCTCGTAGATATCGACATGCTATTCGCCGGCGGTGCCGTCGTGGTGCCTAGGATTGGCGTATTTGGCCTTGGAATTACCCATTTGGATTATGGTGAAATGGACGTGACCACTCTTGAATACCAGGAGGGGACAGGAGAGCGGTTTAAGGCAACAGACATGGCTGCATCTTTCACGTTTTCTAGGAAAATCGTATCTTGGTTCTCTTTTGGCTCATCCATGAAGTACATTAGATCCAATATATGGCACAGCTCCGCAAGTGCCTTTGCCGTAGATCTGGGGGTCCTTGTCAATACTAAGTTTTTCTCATTTACAGGTAAGCGTGATGATGGTTTGAATATTGGTATGAGCATATCAAACTATGGTACCCGAATGAAGTATGACGGGATTGACAATTATCAGCCCATTGACATTTCTGAATTTGAGGAAGGGAATTATGGCGACGTTGCCGGCCAGTTCAGGACGTCTGAGTGGGAATTGCCTCTTCTTTTCCGGATTGGAATTTCAGTGAAACCTATTTCCACAAACTTTATGAGATTAACGCTTGCTGCAGATGCTCTGCATCCCAACAATAATGCCGAGTCCGTTAACATTGGTGCCGCATTGGATAATAAAATTCCAGGGTTTGGTGAAGTAAGTATCAGGGGCGGCCTGAAGAGCGGTATGAATGACTTGTTCACAAATGATACTGATTTTGGCGTCACTGGTGGCGCAGGAATCAAACTGTATTATCTCGGCAATCGGGCATTAACCATAGATTATGCCTACAGGGCCATGGGAATAATGGGGAACGTACAAGCTTACACTGTTGGTCTTTCATTCTGACCATGGACCATGGAGCGGTTATTCCGTATAGTTTTTCTTTTTAGTTTTTGTTTTATTGGCTGTGCAAGCCAGCCAGAAGTTCCAGATGATCGTATCCTGGCCAAAGTCGGATCCAGCATCATAACTATACAGGATTTTATTCGTCGAGCCGAGTATACGATTCGGCCTGCTTACTGCAGGCAGGAAAATTATATCCATAAAAAAATTGTTCTGAATTCATTGATAGGTGAAAAGTTGGTTGCCATGGAATTTGAGAAACATTCGGACAAAATCATGGAGGACGATCATTTGGGAACCTTTCTAAAAGGCCGTAGGGAACAGGCCATGCGCCAAATTCATTTTGCAGAAGAATTTCATTCCAGGGTTCATCTTCCGGACAGTGATGTCAATCCAGCCTACAAACTGGCAGGGCGAAAAGTCACTGTAGAATTTTTAAATCTTCCGGACTTGGAAATAGTGAGAAAAATTAGAAATCTGGTGGCGGAAAACGTGACCATGGACTCTATCCATAATAATTTATGGGGAGGCCCCGCGCCATCCCGTGAATTTACGTGGTTTGACCGTGAACAGAATGAGATTCACCAGGCATTGTTTACAAATATCGTTAAAAAAGGGCAATTGCTGGGACCTTTCAAAACGGAAGATGATACCTATATTGTAATGAGGATCAAAGGTTGGACGGATCAGGTTG
>CAYNPR010000036.1:0-11612 GCA_964399115.1 uncultured bacterium
ATGAAAAAAATTAAAGTAATTTCAATAAAACCAGAATCAATTCCTTTTATGGTTTCTCTTAAGTGTTTAAGGATAATATGGAAAATATTATAGAAACGATTTCTTCAAACCCTGTTTATATTGCGATTGCCGCCGTTCTGGCCATTGTCCTCGTTTACGGCATCATTAAAAAAATCATTAAACTGGTTCTGGTCATCGGCGTCCTGTTGATTTTGTATGTTTTTTATTTGAACTATACCAACCAGCCCGTTCCTCAGACTGTTGATGAATTTAAAAAAACCGTAACGAAAGAGGTTGAAAAAGTCAAGGATGCTGGATCCAAAACGATCGAGAGCGTGAAAGGGTCCGCTAAAAAAATAGTCGAGGAAAAAGTTGGAGAAAAGGTGGATGATGTTTTTGGGAAATAAAGTTATCAAAAAACCAAGTTAAATCGGAATTCCAGACGAACCTTCTTTAACCACGTTCTCCATTTCAGCTCCTGAAGTGGTGAAGGATGCCATAAGGCTCACCAGTAATATCAGGCCAACCAGATAAACCATGACGGACAGGAAAAAGAAACGCCGGATTTGTTCCAGTGCATTTGCAAAAGCTTGATCGTTTTCATTTATGCTTGCGGACCGAAGGTTGGCGGATGCACCTGTCAATTGCAGCCCCATGTAGATTAGCACACCGGCAACCATTACGGATGGAATGACGGTGATCTGAAGTTCATTTCCCATGAGAAAGTTTGGCAGGGAGACGGCTGCATTGAACCCACCTAAAATAATGTTGACGTACCCCAAGATTTTAGACCATGTTGCCAATTTCGCAATCTGGCTCTTTCCTTGATTGTCAAGGTGGAATTGAAGGGATGAAAAAGGTTCCATATCCATTTTTACAGTAAATCGCTGGCTAATTCCGCCAGGGGACTTCTTTCGCCTTTTTCCAGAGTGATATGGGCAAAAACGTCCTGGCCCTTCATCCGGCTGATTAAATAAGTCAAACCGTTGGATCTTTTATCCAGATAAGGATGGTCAATCTGGTGGATGTCTCCAGTGAAAATAATTTTCGTTCCTTCGCCTGCCCGTGTAATGATGGTTTTAACTTCATGTGGCGTCAGGTTTTGAGCCTCATCCACAATGAAATAAACTTTTTGGAGTGACCGTCCACGAATGTAGGCCAGAGGCGTAATCAACAATTTTTCCGATTCCAGCATTTCATTTATTTTAACGGCTCGTTTATTCTTGGATTGGAACTGATGTCGGATGACGGAAAGATTATCGTAGAGCGGTTGCATGTACGGTTCCAGCTTGGATTGGATGTCGCCGGGAAGAAAACCGATATCTCTATTACTTAGGGGTACAATGGGCCTTGCCAGTAAAATTTGACGGTAATCAGTACGCCGTTCCATGGCTGCAGCCAAGGCCAGCAATGTCTTTCCTGTCCCCGCTTTCCCCGATAAAGTAACCATCTTGATCCGATTGTCTAGGAGCATATGAAGCGCAAAGGACTGTTCCGCGTTTCGAGGTGTGATACCGTAAGCGTTTAATTTATCTATCCGGACCATTTTACTTTCAAATGGATCATAGACGGCCAGAGCCGATTTTTGCCCATTTCGGAGAATGAAATTTTCATTGGCCGTGGGGTTGTTGATTTCACCCAAGCCTTCCAAATCAAGGCTATGAGATGAATAAAGACTGTCTATGACGTCTGTTTTGATGTATTCCAACAAACGGCTCCCGGTATAAACTTGACTCACGTCCTCTATTGCGTCGGTCGTATAATCCTCGGCTTGCAATCCCAGAGACCGTGCCTTCAGTCTCATGTTTGTATCTTTTGTCACCAAAATAACGGGACGATCCTTATTGTCTTGATGAAGTTTATATGCGCAATTAATAATCCGATGGTCCGGGCTGTCATCCTGGAAGGAAGCTTCCACCTCGGAGTGCCAATGGTGATTTACCACAACCCTAACTTTCCCCTCACCCTTCTCACCCTTCTCACCCTTCGATTGATTCGATTCGACAGACAATTCATCGAGACGGCGAAGGAAATCTCTGGCATTAAAGTGGATCTGCTCATTTCCCCGCTTGAACTGGTCCAGCTCCTCCAAAACGGAAATGGGGATCACGATTTCATTATCATGAAATTGATGAATACAGGTTGCATCGTGAAGAATGACGTTCGTATCCAGTACGAATATTTTTCTTTGGCTTTCCGGCATTAGAACTTTTGGCAGTTGATTAGATTAAACGATATAGTGTAAGATACCATTGGTATAACTGAATTTATGGTGCAAGGATAAACCGTATCAAGATCAAGAGTGAAGCATTATGTTTAAAAATGACCTATTAAAAGATAAAACAATCATTGTAACCGGTGGTGGGACTGGACTTGGAAAAGCGATGGCTTCCCGATTCGGTGAACTGGGAGCAAACCTTGTGTTAACCAGTCGTCGTCAGGAAGTGTTGGATGAAGCGGCAAAGGAAATCAACGATACAACCGGAGCAGAGATTCTGACCGTATCCGCCGATATAAGACAAGGTGATCAAGTTAAGGATGTGGTGGACAAAACAACGGCACGATTCACAAAAATCGACGGTTTGGTCAACAACGCGGCGGGAAATTTTATTTCTCCAACTGAAAACTTATCTGAAAATGCATTTCGAACCATCGTGGATATCGTATTGGTCGGCACATTCAATTTTACCCAAGCTGCAGGTGAAAAAATGAAGGAATCCGATGGCGGAACCATCTTAAATATAGTAACTACCTATGCCTGGACGGGATCTGGTTACGTTGTTCCTTCGGCATGTGCAAAGGCAGGCGTGTTGGCCATGACCCGTTCTCTGGCCGTTGAATGGGCGAAACACGGGATCCGCACCAACGCCATTGCGCCGGGGCCTTTCCCCACGGAAGGCGCTTGGAAACGATTGGTTCCCCCAGGAATGAATATCGAGAAAAAAATGATCAATCGTGTTCCCCTAAAACGTTTTGGCGAGCATCATGAATTGGCAAACCTGGCTTCGTATCTCATGGCGGATGAATCCGCTTACATTAATGGTGAAGTGGTAACGATGGATGGTGGCGAGTGGTTAAAAGGTGCCGGACAGTTTAACGAACTTGAAAAGCTCCCAAACTTGGCATGGAAAACCATGGAAAAAGCAAGAAAATGGAAGAAGAAAAAAAAATCTTAACTTTTTATCATCCCTTACGGCATAAATCCGAAAAGTCCGTCGATGATCTGATATATTATAATACTGTAAAACAATCCCAATGACAATAATGCCGCCGGCGTTACCCTAAATTTTATCCTGAATTTGCTGTAGTCAGTTTTTTTATCATAAAGCTCAATTAGATTTTTTAAGGTCTGATTGCTGAGATAACCTGAGATAATAAACAGGATCAATAGAATAAGGTGGTCCATGGTGGAAAGAGAATTCAGCCATTTTCCAAGGCTCATTGCATTTCCCTCAAAAGTAGTTTTAATTCAGACAAAATTATGGAAGTTGCACCCCAAACGTTTTCTCCACCCAAATCGAAATAAGGAATGATAACGGGAATCCCCCGCAATGTGTCCTTTTTCGATTTTTGGTTTTCTTTCGCCATGAAATCTTTGATCGATACGGAAAATATCCGTTCCACTTCCTTGTCATGGATTGATATTTCCGGTTCTGATGCAGTCCATCCAACGAAAGGAAACATCTCAAATCCAGATACCGGAACATAGAATGGGGATAGTGAGCCAATCAGTTGGATTTGATCCGCGCTCACGCCGATTTCCTCGTTTGTTTCACGCAGTGCAGCCGTTTTCCTGGATTCTCCATTTTCCACCATGCCGCCGGGAAGGGAGATCTGGCCCTTGTGATGGTTGACCATATCTGTCCGTTTCGTCAGGTAAAAATGCCAATCATCTTTTTTTGGAAACAATAGGATCAGGACGGATGCCGGGATGCTTTTTTTATCATAATTGATTTCAGAAAATGGTATTCTTGGGCGAACGAACATTGTTTCGTGGACAGATTTACCAGGAAGATTCCTTTTTAACCGGTTGGAGAGTTTTTGAATAAATACAGGATTCACCAGGCCGAAAAATTATTCCAATTTAAGTTTATCTGCTCGAAGTTTTATGCTGGCTATCATGAAAAACGCTAAACATATCATTTGGGATTGGAATGGGACCCTTTTAGACGATAGGTGGCTTTGTGTTGAATCGATCAACCAGGCATTGAAGAAAAGAAACCTTCCTGAATTGAACGATGACCGTTATATGGAAGTTTTTACTTTTCCGGTTCAGGAGTACTACAAAGCCGTCGGTTTTGATTTCGACAAAGAACCATTCGAAGTGGCTGGAGATGAATTTGTTGATTATTATGACAAACATTTTCATAGGGTTGATTTGCATGAGGAAGCGGTTTCAGCATTGCAGCAAATCCAGGAAAGCGGAAGATCCCAATCCGTCCTTTCGGCTGGTCGACAGGATTATTTAAACAAATGGACCATTGAACATGATTTGACCGGTTTTTTCATGAAAGTTCTGGGTATTGACAATCATTACGCCACCGGTAAAACAATTGTAGGAAAAGGCTGGATGGAAGAAATGCCTTATGATTCAGACGAAGTCGTCATGATAGGCGATACGATTCACGATAGTGAGGTGGCAAAAGCCATGAATGTGGACTGTATATTGGTCACCCACGGTCATGTGAGTAGGAAGCGCTTGAAAAAAACAGGAAGAGTGATTGTTGACGATCTGAGTGAAGTAAAACAATTATTGGCATGATAAAGGACGGCATAATGAATATATTATCATCCTGCTTGAGGTATAAAATATGAGAAACGAAAAAATAATCAGTTAGTTAAATCGGCAATTCCCAAAACATCAAAAACATCGACAATCCCGTTTCCATCCACATCTGCCGCCAGAAATTCTTCCGGCGTAAAATCAAATGTTCCCATGATATAATTTGCACATAAAATAACGTCGACCATGGTTAAAAATCCGTCGCCATTGACGTCGCCACGATCATGCTCCTGCTCACCTTCCGACATCATAACAATTGTGAAAAATGCTTCATCCATCTCGCCATTTAACCCCGAGACCGTCAGCATTACGGAATAAATACCTGGATTTTCATAAAGGTGAGACGGATGTCGATCAGGACTTGTGGATTCATCGCCAAATTCCCAATTCCAGCTCCCTACCGGTCCTCTGGATTCATCAAAAAAATGGATGGTTCCTGGAGCCGTTGTCCTTGAAGTTGTAGACCTAGGGACAGATTCGACCAAACCCAAATCACCAATCACGCCATTTTTAGATTGAATTACGACAGTTCCCGGTTGCTGGTTCGCGATCAGTTGGATGTAATTGTAATCATTCGGATGATTAACGGGGATGGGAAAGTTGGAAATGGATCTAATACTGTCCCATTCAATTACGCCCACATCGTCAAACCATGATTCCGAAACACCTGAATCTGGGACACCGGAGTGTAGTCTAATGTCAAAAAATTGTGCATCTTCATGATGAGATAAATTCTCCCAATAATAGAACCAGTCCATCGTACCATTTACAGAATCTTTCAGAGACGAAGTTATTAATGGCGGTGACGTTCTACCCTCATAAAGACGAGCCTGTAGAGTAACGTCGTATCCATTTTCCGTTTTGATAAACCCATGGATTGAATGCTCAAATTCATTTTTAAACAGTATTCGCTCTTCCAGATTTGTAATGAGAACGGCATCGGAATTTTCGTCACGAAGATGTGTGGCGGCGAATGCGCCTCGCCTATACACGGAATCCTGAATGAATTCACTTTCACTATTGAAATTCCAAAGTGTGCTTCCTTCGTTTTCAAAATTCTTCATCCAGATTTTTTCCCTGCCGAGCCTGTAATGGGTCACGGTGTCCGGAATGGTTGAAATCTCAGCCAGGCTGCCTGCATCCGGAATGGGGATAGGATTCGACGTGAAAAAAGTTTCACCCTGAAGTTCCATTTCCGTCCAGTTGGAAACCCAAGATGAAAATTCAAGATCATCAACCGTCATGGCTAAAGTATCCATGACGACATATGCTCTGGATGTTTCCTTATTTACGTGAACGTACGTATCCAATTCCCGTGATCGCATGGCAATGTAATCCAGGATATAATTTCCCAGCTCGCCGGTTGCCGGGACAGTCAAGTAGTCATCGATATAGAGTGGCGTGATTGAAAAACCGGTAAATCCTGTTTCATCCGCATCCCCGTTCAGGATCATACTGGGATAGGTTTCGGGATAATCCAAATCAAAAATGAAATTTCCCAATGAATGAGCGATAATTTTGCCGTCATAGATTTCCACACCATGTATGATATGGGGGTGATGAACAATCACGGCGTCGGCACCCTCATCTATCGCAAATTGGCGTATGGCCCTATCCCACATCTTTGGGCGGTCTAATCTGGGAGAATAATCTTCCTCATCCAACCCCAATAATGGGTCAGCCATGAACCCAATTTCACTCGCAGGATTTGTCCGGAGGTTTTCGAAGCCGGTTGGCGGTGGTTCATAGGAATCATAGTTTTCTCCAGGCGCGGATGAATACTCGCTGCCTGCATGCATTTCAACCACGACCAAGTCCACATCTGTTCGTACTGATTGAATCTGCTGCCTGAGATAGTAAGGAGTCAAATAGGCAAAACCAGATTTATTCTCACCTGCATTGAGATAAGGTTGGTAATTATTGTATTGCCCAGTACGGTCGCTGGAAGCGATAACCGCTATGGTTTGGCCTTTGGCGGACAGAAAGGCTGGTAAGTAGGCATCATAACTGTTCATCCCTGCACCTGAATGTTGAATTCCAGCCTCATTCAGGATATTCTTGGTCTGAATTATACCTGGTTCCATATAATCCAAGATATGGTTATTGGCCAAGGTAACTACATCTATGCCTCCATAATACAGTCCAGATACGTTTTCCGGTGCGCATCTGAAGACAATCGACTTTGTAGGATGTGGTTCTCCCTGGTTTGTAAGGGGAATTTCAAGGTTGGCCATGGTAATATCTGCCGCTAACCCCAAAATTTCATATGTGGGTTCAAAAAGCGCAAAAACACCTTGTGTTGGAATAATACCACCAGGTTCCTCCAATCTTCGCCCCATCATGACGTCGCCCACAAAATTTATCGTTAATGGGAAAGACGAACTGCCTTCGTCCACCTGCACATGTGTGGTTGCCCAACCTTGTTGTCGAGTTTCATCTTCAACCGTGAGAAGGACATGATATTGGTGATCATCTTCGATAAGGTATTCATGAACTGGATCTGCTTCCTGAGTGGAGTTTCCATCCCCGAAATCCCATTGATAATGGAAATGATAAGAATCAATGTCATTTATGATGGAATTAAAGGAAATCGTAACCATCCTTTGATTATTAACAAAACGGCTAGTGTTTTGAGAATATTCAATGGAAACTTCTGGCGGAATGGGAAGATCCGGTGTTAAATCCCAAATCATGCTAAAATGAACACTCCCTATCGATTCGGTCGTGTCGTCGTTGTCATTGATAAAATGGATTTCAGTCAAGGTAGATAATGAATCATACCATGCAATCCAGTCGTCGCCAATGGGAAATTCATATGGAGCCCATACTCCGATTGGATTTGTACCTTGATAAACGGGTATCCACTCTTCGATGTCCAGGACTTCGGAACCTGCCAGCGAATACCGGAGTGTTTGTTCCCCATTTGAAAACCCAATAGCCTGTATTTCCGAAAGGCTGTCAATTTTGGACATAACATGAAAAACCGTTTCGGAATCTGGTAAAAAAGGCTCAATGGAGACGGATTTCCACGTATTACCATATAGGGCCAGTGTCGGGCTAATCCCGGGCATCGTGTTCAATGTATCTATAACCCAACTATCTGCATCCATATCCTCATCAATAATACTCTCAAAATAAAGATTGGTGTCCAGAAAAGATAAAATTGTATCTGGTGGGCTATGCCCGGGCAATATGTTTGTCGTCGGGACAGACCATGGTCCCGCATTTTCTTCATAATCCACTGCCCTGATGCGAAAATACCAAGTTTCACCGTAATTAATACCATTTATTGTAGTTCTGTATTCTCTCATATTTTGAAGATCGGGATCATCATTCAAATCCCAAAAAGGAGAACTTTCTGTAAGCGTATCCTGGCCATATTGAATTTGATAGGTCTTGAAATTGGTATCTTCGACTGGTAACCACTCCAATGTTATATGGTCATTTTCTATGGAAAATGGATATAAAATTTGGATCGAATCCGGTGGCGTGACGTCGGAATAAGTTTCCCAATGCGAGACATAAGCCTCAACACCCTGGATGAACGGTAAATAATATTCTCTGATTGTGGAAAAATTCCCAACGCTGGTGGGATAAGCACCGTACGAATAAAAAGTCTCATTTGTAATGAATAAACTGTCGAAAAGCATCGGTTTTTCATCCATTTCCACATGAACCCAAGGTTCGTAAACCGAACCATTGTGAAAATGGGATTGAAGGGCCACCATTTGGACGCCATTCGAGGGACCGCGAAGTTCGGTCGCTTTGACTATTGGGAATTCAACACTTCCATTATCATAATAAAAATGATCATCATAATAAGCTTCATAATATTCGGTAATATGGAGTGGCTCAGGATTTTCAAACTGGTATTCGGGAATAGGATATTCTCCCGTGAAGTTGACGATATCAAAATTTTCATTGGAAATATCTCGGATGGGTTTGTTTGTCAATGCATTCTGCGAACCGGCGGCGATGATTACCGACTTTCTTTCAGCATGGGAAACATTGTCGAAACTGTGGATGGCAAAAACGAGAGGCCAATGTGGATTTGGGCCGATCAATGGTTCCGTAACTGCTTCCTGAAATTTTTGAAAAACGGTATTTTCGTTTCTGGATGGGTCGGAAAGAGATTTCCCATTGTTATAGTTGCCAATTTCATTCCAAGCCACTTCTCGTCCAGTGCCGTTAATCATGAATCCGTAAGCATCCGTCGTTATGAACAGGTCCATGGCAACGTACGGTGCGATAAAATCATCACAAGGGTGGGGAACTTGAATGATCATTTGTTGTCTGGATGCTTCGGGATTAAGAATATAAAGCCCCCATCCGTTCCGGAAACTGCCAATGACGTCATCCTCTTCAACCAATACCTGATTGGAATCTACAAAGGAAGAATCCAATCGTTCCCTCAGCATGTGATAAGTTCTATTTATGGTCGTATCAGAGAAAATAACCAAGTCATACCGGAAAGATTCCAATGAATCCGTCAGTAATTGTGATACGTACGCCGTGTCTCCATTCAAGAGACGATTAAAGATTATTTCCCAATAGGCCAAGGTTGGAGACCCTGCTTCCAAAACGCGGTGTTCCCCAAATCCATTTGTTTGAACGTCCAACCAATTGGGGCCATAATCGTTGTAACCTTCACTTGCAATCCCTTCGGTTACGTGACTAACCCAATTATCGTAGGCCGATGAGGGTGAATTACCACCTAAAAAATTTGCCAAATCACCGGATTCGTAGAAAATTTCTGCTTGAATGGAGCCAAAAATGACACAAAATATGAAAAATCTATTCATGATAGAGGACTGGGAATGTAAGGGGAATATTAAAGATGAAAAAATGGAAATAAAGAATAAGATTAGATTATAATTTTAATGAAATTGATTAATATATTGATTCCGGAGTCCCATTCTTTCTCGATAAATAGAATATAGGTTCTTAAACAATTTGCGAGGCTTGGCTATCAGAGATTTGGAGCGTGGCTCGGGCCGGAATCGAACCAGCGACACAAGGATTTTCAGTTCTTTTACAATATATCCCTAAATAACTGATATTGTTTAATTTAACCTTATTATTCACCCCTAAATGTAGTCATAATTGTAGTCATTTCCAATAATTTTTAGTAAATTCCGTATATGGTTTTTACTGAAAAATATACAAGATGTTAGACGATGGGTTCTTTCTATCATAGAGGGAGAAACAAGAGTTGGGTTTTTCAATATTATAAGGATGGAAAGAAAACCTATATTACTGATTTAGATATTCATGGGAACTTATCTGTAAAGAAACAGAAAGAGTATAAATCAAGATTAGAACAAAAGTATCAGTACAATAAATCCAAGTCAGTACAAAAAGACCTCAAAAATTCAATCTCAAATATTGTTGATTTGGTATTGGAAGATAGATTGAAAAAAGTGAAGATGAAGTCTTTAAGTCAGAACACCTATAATGAAGATTATAAAAGGATTCATTACTTCAAGGATTTCGTATTAGACCAATATGGTAATATCAATATTTTTGATATTGACCAAAAGGTACTGAACGAATACACAGATTATTGTCGTGATGTTTTAGATAATAACTCCACCACAATAAACAACAAACACAAGTGTGTCCAAGTACTTACAAGGTATGGATTAAACAGAGGTTTAATTAAGGTTAATCCCTATGAAAATATCACACTACCCAAAAGGATTAATAGGGGAAAGGATGATATTCCAAATCGTAAGGAATACAATAAGGTTAAGACATATTTAGATAAATGGGTGGATGATTATCTATCTGATGATGAACCCTTGAAGAAGATAAATGTTATTATTTATCTCCAAACTCAACTTGGGTGTAGGGTGGGGGAAATCATCTTAATGAAATGGAAAAGAAACAGAATAACAGATGTAGGGGAGGAACACTCATTCTCTTATGTTTATCTAAATCCTAATTGTACAAAACTAACAATCCACTTCAAGAAAAAAAGAAGAGATGTACCATTAAATAACAAAAAGATACAAGACCTATTAAAGAAGATTAAACAAGATACTCTTACGAAAGTTTATGTTCTTGAAGGACACGACAATTCCACTAAAAGAAAGAATAAGAAATATCTCTTCAATGGAAAACCTCTTGATACATCATACCCAAGTCGACCATTGAAGGAATTATGTGAAGTAGTAGGGATTGATACTTCTTATTCAACCCATACATTTCGACACGGATTCATTACTGATTTATTTCGTAAGGATGTTTCCCTTACCAAGATTGGAAATGTAGTCGGTCATTCAGATAGAAGAATGACTGAACTATATGGACATTTGGACACTACTGATATGGTGTCTGTATTAGATAAAGTTTAACTGATTACAACTCAAAATTATCAAATATATACATACTGATTTCTCTATCAATATCCTTATCTGAAATATGTTTCATTTCATAATGGAAATTCACAAGAGTTGTTTCATTCTCTCCATTATGAGGTTTGTTATTTACATAAGACTTACTGTTGGTTTGTCTGATAATCTTAATATCATTTGATTTCAGATAGTCATAGAAACCTTTTAGGATGTCTCTTTTATCTTGATGTTTTTTCATTTCTGAACCTCCAATCTCTTTAACTTGGTTTCTAATAACTCTACTCGTTTCTTAACCTCATCATTTAGGTCATAAATCGTTTTATGGATTATTTCTATTCTAGTGTCTAATCCATCTTCGTCTTTTGTTCCCAACACTTTATTCACAACTTTTTCTAGACAACAATTACAGAAATCACTATCGTGTTCTCTTTCCATCTCTTCCAATACTCTCATACTCATTACTGAACCTCCTT